>NZ_JBHVJT010000014.1:58133-70239 GCF_042798815.1 Kitasatospora sp. NPDC057738
TGGGGTTTTTCGGCAGACGTGTTGGGATGGTACTTCGGGATGGGACCTTTTTTCCGGGTTTTTCACCCACTGGCCCCCGCAGAGGGTTCTTGGCGGGCCCCGGTGCGGCTGCCCGTGCGCGGCGGGCGGGCGCTACTTGCAGGTGATCAGCAGCCCCAGGATCGCGGAGCAGCTGCGGGTGGCCCGGCTGGTGGCGGGCGACGGGTCGGCGGGCGCCCCGGCGGTGCGGGCCACGGTGACGTCCCAGCTGCGGAGCAGCGAGAACAGGCCGACCCCGACCGAGAAGTGCCGGGTGGTGCTCGCGCCCTTGGCCAGTGGCGCGGTCAGCGTGCAGCCGAGCTTCCCGGCGGCGACGGTGCAGTCGCCGGAGGTCGTGGTCAGTCCGGCGGGCAGGTCGGCGGTGACGGTGGCCGCGGCGACCGGGTCGGGGCCCTGGCCGGTGAGGGTGACGGTGTAGTCGACCCGGCTGGACAGCAGGCCGGTCACCGGGGTCGCGGTGAGCGCGACGCCCAGGTGGGCGGCGGGGGCGGTGTAGGTGAAGCGGTCGGCGGCGACGGCCGCGCTGGTGCCGCCGGGCCCGGTGACCCGCACGTCCACCGGCCCGGTGACGGTGGTCGCGGGGGCGGTCGCGGTGCAGCTGGTCCGGGTGCAGCTGAACGAGGTCGCGGCGCCGGCCGCGCCGAAGGTCACGGCGGTGGCGCCGGCCAGGTCGGTGCCGGTGACGGTCACCGTGGTGCCGCCCGTCCCGGAGCCGCCGTTCGGGCTGATCGCGGTCACGTCCGGCACCGGCAGCGGGAAGTCCACCACGTCGACGGCGTTGCCGGTGAAGTCGGCGAGGTAGCCGTGCCGCCCGTCGGCGGTCAGGGCCAGGCTGTACGGAGCGGCGCCCACCGGGACGGTCGTGGTGACCGTCCGGCTCGCGGTGTCCACCACGCTCAGGGTGTTGTCGGCGTAGTTGGAGACGTAGGCCGCCGCGCCGTCCGGGGAGAGCGTCACGGCGTAGGGGCCGGAGCCGACCGCTACGGTGCCGAGGACCGTGCCGGCCGCGGTGTCGATCACCGCGGCGGTGCCGTCGTCGCCGTCGGCGGCCCACAGCCGGGTGCCGTCCGGGCTGAGCGCGAGCCCGAAGGCGCCGTGGCCGACCGCAACGGTGCCGCTCACCGTGCCGCTCGCGGTGTCGACGACGGTGACGGCCTTGTCCCCGGAGGCGGCGACGTACAGCCGCGCGCCGTCCGCGGAGACGGCCAGCCCGTGCGGTTCGGCGCCGACCGGCACGGTCGCGGTCACGGTGCCGGACGAAGTGTCCAGCACGCTCACCGTGTTGGCGGCGGCGTTGCTCACGTAGGCCCGGGAGCCGTCCGGCGCGAGGGCGAGGCCCCAGGGCTGGGCGCCGACCGGGACGGTCGCGGTGACGGCGTTGGTCGCGGTGTCCACGACGCTGACGGTGTTGTCCAGGTGGTGCGTCAGGTAGGCCCGGTGCCCGTCGCGCGACACGGCGACGGCGTAGGAGCCGCTCCCGGCGGTGAAGGTGCCGGACACGGTGTTGGTCGCGGTGTCCAGCACGCTGACCGCGCCGCTGCTCTGGCTGGTCACGTAGGCGTGGCCGCCGTCCGGCGTCAGCGCGACGCCCGCCGGGTAGGGCGCCACCGCCACGTGCGCGGCGACGGCCGGCGGCGGTGTGACGGCCTCGGCCGTCGCGGGCAGCGACAGCAGTGCGGCCGTGGTCGCGACTGTCGCGGCCACGGCCGTCCGGGTACGGGGTGCGCCGGATATGCGGGGTGCACGGGATGTGCGGGGTGTTCTCATGGATCCCTCCTGCTGCTCGACACGTACGGGTGGTGCGGATGTGGTGGTGTTCGGAGCAGGGGGAAGCGTAGGAGGCTCTCTGACTTTCCGTCAGGGAGTGACTACTAATGTCGCCAAATGTTCAGATCCGATCGCAGCGCGACACAGCGAGGCCCCGCGCCCGCCTCCCCGAGGGCAACGTGACCGCGGTCCCGGTCGGAGTCGTGCAGAAAATTGGAGTTGGAGAGTCGTATTCGGTAGCGTTCCGAACGTGAGGCTGACCAAGAGCACCGACATCGCCCTGCGGATCGCCATGCGACTGGCCGTCCTGGGCGAGGGCGACAACCCGACCACCCGCGAGGTGGCCGAGTCGGTCGGTGTGCCGTACACCCACGCGGCGAAGGTGGTCAGCCGGCTGCAGCACCTGGGGGTGGTGGAGGCCCGGCGCGGTCGCGGCGGCGGGCTGATGCTCACCTTCGCCGGGCGCACCGGCTCGCTCGGACTGCTGCTGCGGGAGCTGGAGGGGGTCGGCGACGTGGTCGGCTGCGAGGACGACCCGCCGTGCCCGCTGCGGGCCGCGTGCCGGCTGCGCGGGGCGCTGCGGAACGCCCAGGAGGCGTTCTTCGCGGCGCTCGACCACCTCTCCGTCGCCGACCTGGTGGCCTCCCCCACCGGACCGGTCCTGCTCAGCCTCACCACCGGACCCCCTGACACCGCCGGACCCACCGGCTGATCAGCCCACCCGGGGCCGCGCACCCCCTTGCGGCCTTTAATGCGAATCTCAGATACCAATAAGGAGTCGTCTGATGCTGTCCGCGAAGTCCGCCGAGGTCATCGAGGCCACCCTGCCCGTCGTGGGCGCCGCCATCGGGGACATCACCCCGCGCTTCTACGACCGGATGTTCGCCGCGCACCCGGAGCTGCTGCGCGACCTCTTCAACCGGGGCAACCAGGCCAACGGCAGCCAGCGCGAGGCCCTGGCCGGCTCGATAGCCGCCTTCGCCACCGCCCTGATCGCCAACCCGGACCAGCGGCCGGACGCGATGCTCGCCCGCATCGCCCACAAGCACGTCTCCGTCGGCATCGCCGACGACCAGTACAAGATCGTCCACGAGCACCTGTTCGCCGGCATCGTGGAGGTGCTCGGCGAGGCCGTCACCCCCGAGGTCGCCGCCGCCTGGGACGAGGTCTACTGGCTGATGGCCAACGCGCTGATCGCCGTCGAGGACCGGCTGCGCGCCGAGGTCGCCGCCGGCGGCGACCCGGCCGACCTGTGGCGCCCCTACGCCGTGGTCGCCCGCGTCCAGGAGACCGAGGCCGTCACCACCTACCTGGTCCGCCCGACCGACGGCCGTCCGGTGCCGGCCTTCCGCCCCGGCCAGTACGTCTCCGTGCGCACCGAACTGGCCGACGGCGCCCACCAGATCCGCCAGTACAGCCTCTCCGGCGGCGCCGACGGCGCACTGCGCTTCAGCGTCAAGCGCGAGGACGGCGGCGAGGTCTCCGGCCACCTGCACGACCACCTGAAGGCCGGCGACCCGATCGACCTGGCGCCCCCGCTGGGCGACATCGCGCTGGCCGACGGCGACGGACCGGTGCTGCTCGCCTCCGCCGGCATCGGCAACACCCCGATGACCGCCATGCTCGACCACCTGGCCACCACCGGCTCCACCCGGCGGATCGTCTCCGTGCACGGCGACCGCGACCAGCTGAGCCACGCCTTCCGGGCCGAGCTGGCGCGGCTCACCACCACGCTGCCGAACGCCACCTCGCACGTCTTCTACGAGCAGCCGCTCGGCGAGTGGCCGGCCGAGCGCACCGGCCTGGTGGACCTCTCCACCGTCGAGGTCCCGGCCGGCACCACCGCCTACCTGTGCGGGCCGCTCCCCTTCCTGCGCGCCGTCCGCGAGCAGCTGCTGACCGCGGGCGTCCCGGCGGCGGACATCCACTACGAGGTGTTCGGCCCGGACCTCTGGCTCGGCGCCTGAGGTTCCGAGGCCCTGAAGTCCTGAAGTCCTGAGGTCCTGAGGCCTTGAGGTCCCCCCGCGGCACCGGTCCGCTCGGTACGATCACGAGCGGCCCGGTGCCGTTCGGCTTCCGGTGCCCTCCGCGTGTCCGCACGTCCGTACACCGGTGCGTCCGGCGGGAGTTCGGCAGAAGGGAGCCCGGATGCGGGTCGCGCTGTTCGCCACCTGCGTCAACGACGCGTTGTTCCCCGCCACCGCGGTGGCCACCGTCCGGCTGCTGGAACGGCTCGGCGTGGCGGTGGACTTCCCCGCCGGGCAGACCTGCTGCGGTCAGCCGCAGTACAACACCGGCTACCGCAGGGCCTGCGAGCCGCTGGTCCGGCGGACCGCGAAGGCCTTCGCCGGGTACGACCACGTGGTGACGCCCTCCGGCTCCTGCGTGGCGATGGTCCGGGACAACTACCCCCGGATCGGCGCCCGGGCCGCCGCCGAGGGCCGGGGCACCGAACTCGCCGACCTGGCCACCGGCCTGGTGCCCCGGGTGGTCGAACTGACCGAGTTCCTCACCGACGTGCTCGGCGTCGAGGACGTCGGCGCGTACTTCCCGCACACCGTCACCTACCACCCGTCCTGCCACGGCCTGCGCCTGCTCGGCCTCGGCGAGCGCCCGCGCCGGCTGCTGGGCGCCGTCGAGGGCCTGGAACTGGTCGAGCTGCCCGGGGCCGAGGAGTGCTGCGGTTTCGGCGGCACCTTCGCGGTCAAGAACGCGGCGGTCTCGGCGGCCATGGCCGAGGACAAGCTCGCCAACGCGCTCGGCACCGGCGCCCGGGTCCTGTGCGGCGCCGACAACTCCTGCCTGCTGCACCTCGGCGGCACCCTGCGCCGCACCGGCGCGCCCCTGCGACCGCTGCACCTGGCGGAGATCCTGGCCAGTACCGAGGAGCACCCCTGGAGGCCGTCCGCATGAGCGCGCGCAGCGAACGGACCGGGAACCCGGCCGGCACCTTCCTCGGCATGCCCGCCTTCCCGCAGGCCGCCGCCGGGGCCGTACGGGACGAGCGGCTGCGCGCCAACCTCCGGCACGCCACCCGCACCATCCGGGACAAGCGGGCCCGGGCCGTCGCCGAACTCGCCGACTGGGCGGAGCTGCGCACCGCCGGGAAGGCGATCAAGGACCACACCCTGCGCCACCTCGACCGCTACCTGGTCCAGCTGGAGGAGAACGTCACGGCGACCGGCGGCACCGTGCACTGGGCCGCCGACGCCGAGGAGGCCAACCGGATCGTCGCCGGGCTGGTCCGGGCCACCGGACGGACGGAGGTGGTCAAGGTCAAGTCGATGGCCACCCAGGAGATCGAGCTCAACGAGGCGCTGGCGGCCGAGGGGATCACCGCCTACGAGACCGATCTCGCCGAGCTGATCGTGCAGTTGGGCGAAGACCGGCCCTCGCACATCCTGGTGCCGGCGATCCACCGCAACCGGGCCGAGATCCGGGAGATCTTCGCCGACCGGATGGCCTCCTGGGGCCGCCCGGCGCCCGAGGGCCTCACCGACTCCCCCGCCGAACTCGCCGAGGCCGCCCGGCTGCACCTGCGGGAGAAGTTCCTGCGCGCCGAAGTCGCCGTCTCCGGCGCCAACTTCATGGTCGCCGAGACCGGCACCCTGGTGGTGGTCGAGTCCGAGGGCAACGGCCGGATGTGCCTCACCCTGCCGCGGACCCTGATCTCCGTGGTCGGCATCGAGAAGGTCGTGCCGACCTGGCGGGACCTGGAGGTCTTCCTCCAACTGCTCCCCCGCTCCTCCACCGCCGAGCGGATGAACCCGTACACCTCGCTGTGGACCGGGACGACCGAGGGCGACGGCCCGTCCGAGTTCCACCTGGTGCTGCTGGACAACGGCCGCACCGCCGCGCTCGCCGACCGGATCGGCCGCCAGGCGCTGCGCTGCATCCGCTGCTCGGCCTGCCTCAACGTCTGCCCGGTGTACGAGCGGGCCGGCGGGCACGCCTACGGCTCGGTCTACCCGGGGCCGATCGGTGCCGTCCTGACACCCCAACTGCGCGGCACCGCGAGCGCGGTGGACGCCTCGCTGCCGTACGCCTCCTCGCTCTGCGGGGCCTGCTACGAGGTCTGCCCGGTGGCGATCGACATCCCCGAGGTGCTGGTGCACCTGCGCGAGCGGGTGGTCGAGCAGGGCGGGCACCCGCTGGAGCGGGCCGCGATGGCGGCGGCCGGCTTCGTGCTGGACCACCCGGCGGCGCTCACCGCCGCCGAGCGGCTGGCCGGGCGCACCCGCGCGCTGCACCCGCGCCGGCTGCCCGGGCCCGGGCGGGCCTGGACCGACACCCGGGACCTGCCGGAGGTGCCCGCCGAACCGTTCCGCGACTGGTGGCGGAGGAACCGCACATGACCACCCCCGACCGCACACGACCCGACAGCCCTTCCGGCTCGCGGGAGTTGATCCTCGGCCGGATCCGGGCCGCGCTCGACGACACCGCCGGGGTGGCCGAACAGCCGCCGCCCCGCGACTACCTGACGGCGCACGTGCCGACGGACGACCCGGCGGCGCTGCTCGACCTGCTGCACCGCAACCTGGCCGACTACCGGGCCCTGGTGCACCGCTGCCGCGAGGACGAACTGCCGTGGCTGATCGCCCGGTTGCTGGTCGAGCGGGGCAGCCGGACGGTCGTGGTGCCGGCCGGTCTGCCGGCCGGCTGGCTCGCCGCCGCCGAGGCCGAGGGGGTCGCGCTCCTCCCGGACGACGGGACGCCGACCGCCGCCCGGCTGGACACCGCGGACAGCGTGGTGACCGGCTGCGCGCTGGCCGTCGCCGAGACCGGGACGATCGTGCTGGACGCCGGTCCGGGCCAGGGCCGGCGGCTGCTCTCGCTCGTCCCCGACCACCACGTCTGCGTGGTGCGGGCGCCGGAGCAGGTCGTCGCCTCGGTGCCGCTCGCCCTGCCGCGGCTCGATCCGGTGCGCCCGCAGACCTGGATCTCGGGGCCGTCCGCCACCAGCGACATCGAACTGGACCGGGTGGAGGGGGTGCACGGGCCGCGCACCCTGGAGGTGCTGCTGGTCACGGCGGCGGAACGGGACGCCGGGTAGGGCGTGTCACCGCGGCCTGAGCTCCAGGGTGCAGCACTTCGCCCCGCCACCGCCCTTCAGCAGCTCCGAGACGTCCACCGGGACCGGCTGGTAGCCGTGCTCGGCCAGGCGGCCGGCCAGGTTCTTGGCCGCCTCCGGCAGCAGCACCCGGCGGCCGTCCGAGACCGCGTTGAGCCCGAACACCTCGGCGTCGGCCCGGTCGGCGAGGACCGCGTCCGGGTACAGCGCGCGCAGCACCGAGCGGCTGTCGGGGTCGAACGCCTCCGGGTAGTACATGACGTGGTCGTCGGCGAGCACCGCCAGTGCGGTGTCCAGGTGGTAGAAGCGCGGGTCGACCAGGGTCAGGCTGACCACCGGGACGCCGAACAGCTCCCCGGCCTCGGCGTGCGCGGCGCGCGAGGTGCGGAAGCCCGTCCCGGCGAGCACCCGGCGGCCCACCACCAGGTGGTCGCCCTCGCCCTCGTTGACGTGCCCGGCCCGGCGCACCTCGCGGTAGCCGTGCTCGCGGAACCAGGCCAGGTAGGCGTCCGACTCGGCGGCCCGCTCCGGGTGGCGGAAGGTGGCGACCAGGGCCCGGCCGTCCAGCACGGTGGCGCCGTTGGCGGCGTACACCATGTCGGGCAGGCCGGGCACCGGGTCGATCAGCTCGACGGTGTGGCCGAGCCGGCGGTACGTCCAGTAGAGCCGCTCCCACTGGCGCAGGGCGAGCGCGGTGTCGGTGGGCTGGGACGGGTCCATCCACGGGTTGATCGCGTAGTCCACGGTGAAGTGCGTCGGCCGGCACATCAGGTAGCGCCGCGGCCGGGCCTGGCGCTCCGGTGTCTGCGTGAGCATGACTCAACCATCCTTGGATCGCGGGGAGTTCGTCGCACGGAGTTCGGGGTTCGCGAGGCCGAACACCTTCGTTCCCAAGGCGGCTGCCCCGGCGGAACCGTTCGCACACCCGGGCGGGCGCTCCCGGCGGTCGCACGCCCCCGCGCACCCGGCGCAGGCACCGGCGCACCGGCCCTCCGGCGCCCGGCTACCAGCGGACCGCGCCGCCCGTGGACCCCGGCCGCCCCGACGGACCGCCCTGCCCGTGGACCCCGGCTACCAGCGGACCGCGCCGAAGTCCACCGGCCCGGGCCGCAGCTCCCGGCACCGCTCCGCCAGCGCCCGCAGCCGGCGGTCCGCCTCCTCGGC
Organism: Kitasatospora sp. NPDC057738; assembly: GCF_042798815.1. NCBI lineage: Bacteria > Bacillati > Actinomycetota > Actinomycetes > Kitasatosporales > Streptomycetaceae > Kitasatospora > Kitasatospora sp. NPDC057738. The sequence continues at coordinate 66,175 of NZ_JBHVJT010000014.1, forward strand.
GGACATCCGGCGCCGCCCGCCGTGGCCGGGCAGCAGCCACTCGAAGCGCACTACGCCGAGGCCGCGCCGCAGCGAGGCGGCGAGCTCCTCGATCGAGTACCAGGTCACCGATTCCGCCACCTCGATGTCCCCGGTGGTGCGGGACCAGTACAGGCTGTCGCCGCTGAAGCAGTACCGCTGGTCCGCGAGGTAGAGCACGCTGCCCCGGGTGTGGCCGGGGAACGGGTGGGCGACCAGGCCGGGCGAGACCTCCGTCGGCCCGGTGCCGCGCAGCACCCGGTCGGCGTCGGGCGCGGCCTCCAGGTCGCCCTCGTGGATCCAGAGCCGGGCCCCGAGGCGGTCGGCGTACGCCCGGCCGTGGGCGGCGTGGTCGCGGTGGGTGAGCAGGACGTCGGTGACCGGGCCGAGCGCGGCGTACCGGGCGGCCAGGGCCTCGCTGTAGCGCGGCGTGTCGACCATCACCCAGCCGGTCGGGCGGCGGCAGAGGTAGGAGTTGGCGCCCGCGATGCGGCGGGAGTTGTGGCCGAGCAGCAGCAGGTCGTCGGCGAGGGCCAGCGGGAACGGGTCCTCGGCCGGGTCCAGCGGCCCGGTGCCGGGGCGGATGGAGCGGGTCGGGCAGGCGTGGGCGGCGGCGAGCAGCTGTCGGCGCTCGGCCGCGTCGCGCGGCTGGCGGACCAGCTCGGAGCGGCCCTCGTGCTCGCGGACCAGGCCGGGCGCGAGCTGCCGGGCGACGTCGCAGTTGGTGCAGCGGTCGTCGATGGACCAGTTCTCGGGCGGAACGGGGCGCAGGTCGGTGGTCATGGATGCCTTCCCCCAGGAGGACTGCGGCCGGAGCCGGCCGCTCCCTTCGAGCATCCGCCGGACGGGCCGGAAAGCGGAAGGGGGTGCCGATCTTGCGCTTTCCGGGGACCGGGTCTCTGCGGGCGGAAGCGCCCGGTGCGGGTACGTGGCCCATCTCACGTGCCGCCGGGGTCACCTACGGTGGCGTAGGTCACTTGATTGGGTGAACTATCTCTTTCATGCCGAATCTCCAGGAGACCCTTGACCTCGATTCGTACGCCGCCCTCGGGGACAGCTTCACCGAGGGTCTGAACGACCCCGGCATCGATGGCAGGTTCGCCGGCTGGGCCGACCGGCTCGCCGGGATCCTCGCCGACGGACGCCCGCCGGGCGACTTCCGCTACGCCAACCTCGCCGTGCGCGGCCGGCTGCTGGACCAGATCACCGCCGAGCAGGTGCCGCAGGTCCGCCGCCTCCAGCCCGACCTGGTCACCTTCTGCGCGGGCGGCAACGACATCCTCCGGCCGGGCAGCGACCCGGACGAGGTGGCCGGACGCTTCGAGGCCGCCGTCGTCCAGCTCACCGAGAACGCCGGGACGGTGCTGGTCTGCACCGGCTTCGACACCAAGGACGTGCCGCTGCTGAAGCACCTGCGCGGCAAGATCGCCACCTACAACGGTCACGTGCGCGCCGTCGCCGACCGCAACGGCTGCCAGGTGGCCGACCTGTGGTCGCTGCGCGCGGTGCAGGACCGCCGCGCGTGGAGCGAGGACCGCCTGCACCTGTCCCCCGAGGGCCACCAGCGGGTCGCCCTGCTGGCCGCCCGCTCGCTGGGCCTGCGCACCGCGCAGGACCCGGAGGCCCCGTGGCCGGACGCCCGCGTGCTCACCCCCGCCGACCAGCGGCGGGAGAACATCCAGTGGGCCCGCGAGCACCTGCTGCCCTGGGTAGGCCGGCGCCTGCGCGGCGAGTCCTCGGGCGACCACGTCGAGCCCAAGCGGCCGGAGCTGCTTCCGCTCTGACGGTCCGTCGGTTCACTCCAGTGGTTCACTCCGCCGGATGGCTCCACCGAACGGCTCCGCCGGCCGCTGCGACCCGGGAGGTCCGCAGCAGCCGGTGGAGCGCTCCGGCACAGCCCGCGCCGACCAGGTACCAGAACAGGTCCGGCGGGTTGAAGGTCGAGCCCAGTACCAGCCGGGCCAGGACGCTGTGCCGCCCCCAGGCGTCCGGCAGGCCGGTGAGCTGGAACAGCTCCACGGCCCAGCTCAGCGCGGCGGCCAGGACGGCGGCCCGGCCGGGGCGCAGCCTCGGCGCGGCCAGCACGAGCAGGGCGTACAGCAGGACGGTGTAGAGCGCGTCCCCGGCGTCCTTGGCGAGGTCCCCGCCCAGCGCCGCCCGCACCCCCAGCCCGGCCGCCACGGTCAGCGCGGCGGCGGCCCCTGCCGCCAGGCGCACCCGAAGGCCCTTCCCCCCAAGATCGTCCACCCGCCCCACGCTACCCCGCGCGGCACGCACTCCGCCCCGGCCGCCCGCCGCCCGCCGCCCGCCGGAGCCCAGACGCTCCGCCCCGCGCCCGATCCCGACCCGCGCCACCTGCGCCCCGCAACCGGACCCCCTTCCCCCGGAACCACCGCGCGACGCCGCACGTCACTCCCCCCGACGAACGTCCGCGCAGGTCGCGGGCGGGATGAGGACCGGAAGGGACGGGCGGGACAAGTGGCGCACGTGGGTGGGGCCGAGGCGGCCGAGGATCGGTCGGGGCCGGCGGCGGGGCGGGACGAGCGGACCCGGCGCGGGTTCGCGGTGGCCGGGTTCGCCCCGGCGCAGGACGGGAGGGCGCGGGAGCGCGGCAAGGAGCTGCGGGCGAGGGTGCCCCGGGAGCGGCACGCGGAGTTCGCTCCCGCGCCCGACCGGCCGACCGCCGTGTCCGCGCTGGAGACCTCCAACACGGGCCGAATAGCCCGGCTGGTACCGATCCGGGTCGGCCGGATGGCCGCGAGCCCGTTCGCGTTCCTGCGCGGGTCGGCCGGGCTGATGGCCGCCGACCTCGCGGGCACCCCGGTGACCGGGGTCGGCGCGCAGCTGTGCGGGGACGCGCACGCCGCCAACTTCGGTCTGTACGGCGACGCCCGCGGCCAGATCGTGCTGGACATCAACGACTTCGACGAGACCGTCCCCGGCCCCTGGGAGTGGGACCTCAAGCGGCTGGCCGCCAGCCTGGTGCTGGCCGCCCGCGAGGCCGGGGCGAGCGAGAGCACCGCGCGCGAGGCCGCCCAGCACGCGGCCGGCTCCTACCGCCGGACGGTGCGCACGCTCGCCAAACTCCCCGGGCTGGACGCCTGGAACGCCATCGCGGACGAGCAGCTGGTCTCCTTCGCCGAGGCGCACGACCTCGCCGAGGTGCTGCGCAAGGTCGGCGCGAAGGCGCTCGGCAACACCAGCGCGCGGTTCGCCGCCCGCAGCACCGCCCGTACCGCGGACGGCGGTTGGCGCTTCACGGCCGCTCCCCCGGTGCTCACCGAGGTGACCGACGCGACCGCCCGCGCCGTCGCGCACGCACTCGGCCCGTACGTCGAGACGGTGCCGGCCGAGGTGCGCACCCTGCTGTCCCGCTACCGGGTGCAGGACGTGGCGTTCCGGGTGGTGGGCACCGGCAGCGTGGGCACCCGCTCGTACGTGGTGCTGCTCACCGACCACCGGGACCAGCCGCTGGTGCTGCAGGTGAAGGAGGCGCGTCCCTCCGCGCTGCTGCCGTACCTGCCGGCCGGGCCGCGGTCCGGACCGGACGGGCACGAGGGCCGCCGGGTGGTGCTCGGGCAGAAGCACATGCAGGTGGTCAGCGACACCCTGCTGGGCTGGACCACGGTCGACGGACTCCCCTACCAGGTACGGCAGTTCCGCAACCGCAAGGGCAGCGTCGACCCGGCCGCCCTGCAGCCGTCCCAGCTGGACGACTACGCCCGGATCACCGGCGCCCTGCTGGCCCGGGCGCACTCCCACACCGCCGACCCGGGCCTGCTGGCCGGGTACTGCGGCAAGGGCGAGACCCTGGACGAGGCGGTCGCCGCCTTCGCGGTCGCCTACGCGGACCGCACCGAGGCCGACCACGCCGACCTGCTGACGGCGGTGCGCAACGGGCGGCTGCCCGTCGAACACGGCGTCTGACCCGCCCGGCCGCGGGTCGGCGGCTCAGCGGGCCCGCGGCTCACCGGCCGTGCGCCTCAGCGGGCCAGGAACGGCGCCACCGCGGCGACGAACTCGGCGGGCCGGGCACCGTGCACCAGG
>NZ_JBHVJT010000014.1:70249-95528 GCF_042798815.1 Kitasatospora sp. NPDC057738
AGAGACCCCAGCGGACAGGAAACGGCGCAGCCGGGGAAGGGAATCGGGTGGGCCGGGCACCGTGCACCAGGTGCCCGGCCTCGACGGTGACCAGGCGGCAGTCCGGGATCAGCCGGGCGAGTTCGGCGATCCGCTCCTGCGGGATGTGGCTGGCCGGGCCGCCGGCCACCGCCAGGGTGCGGGCCGTGATCCCCGCCAGCCCCGCCCGCCAGGCCGGGTCGGGGTCGTCGAGCTGGGCCCGGACGGCCCGGACCATCGCCCAGTCGAAGTGCACGTCCGGGTCCGGATCCTCGGGCAGCGCGCTCGCCGGGCGCGGGTACAGCGCGGGGATGTCCTCCAGGACCAGCCGGTCGATCCGCTCCGGCGCGGCCTGGGCGAGCAGGTAGGCGACGGCGCCGCCCATCGAGTGGCCGACCAGGTCGACGCGGGCGAGTCCGAGGGCGTCGAGGAAGGCCAGCACGTCGTCCCGCATCGCCTCCAGCGAGTAGGCGGCGGTGCGCGAGCTGCCGCCGTGGCCGCGCAGGTCGAGCGCGTACACGTGGTGGCCGGGGGCGAGCCCGGGCAGGACGGGTGCCCAGTCGGCGGCGCGTTCGCCGAGGGCGTGCAGCAGGACGAGGGGAGGACCGCCGGGGCGTCCGCTCTCCCGGTAGGCGAGCGTCACCCCGGGCAGGTCCACGGTCCGGTTCCGTACGGCGTCGGTCATGCCCGCCACGGTACGCACGGACCACCGGCTAGCGGACCGGCGTTCGCCCTCGGCGGATCGCGACCGGCTCGCCCTCGCGCTGCTCGCGGGCCGCGGCGCGGCCGGCGAACACCGAGGCGAGGACGGCGAGTCCGGCCACCGCGGCGCACACCGTGCTCGCCGTCAGGAAGGCCGAGCGGTGCCCGCCGCCGCCGGCGGTCTCCCGCAGGTAGACCCCGGACAGGGCCGAGATCGCGACGGCCGCCGCGATCCGCTGCGCCATCTGCAGGATCGCCCCGCTCACCCCGGCCGCCTCGGCGGGCGCGTGGCGCAGCACGAACGCCTGGTTGGTGGAGCCCATCAGTCCGACCGAGGCGCCGCCGAGCAGTTGCAGCAGCGCCAGCAGCCAGGGCAGGACGGCCGCGGGCGCCCAGTGCGCGAGCAGCCCGCTGAGCAGCATGGCGAGCCCCGAGCCGACCATCCCTGCGGTGACGGTGCGCCGGCCGTAGCGCTGGACGACCCGCCAGGCGAGCGCGGAGGCCGTGCCCATGGCCACGGCGGAGGGCAGCGCGACCAGCGCGGCGCCCATCGGGGACAGGCCGAGGCCGTCCTGCAGGAACATGGTCAGGACCAGCGAGGCCGCGAGCGAGGAGCCGAACTGGGCCATCGCGGTGGCCGTCCCGAGCGCGTACGGCGCGGAGCGGGTGAGGGCCGGGTGGATCAGCGGCCAGCCGCCGGCCCGGGCGTAGCGGCGCTGCCACCAGACGAGCGCGCCGAGCAGCAGCAGGGCGGTGGCCGCGAAGGCGAGCCAGCCGGTCCAGCCGGGCGGCCGGACGAAGGGCAGCATCAGGGCGAGGGTGAGCGCCCCGACCAGCAGCAGGCCGAGGAGGTCGAGGTTGGCGCCGCGCGCGCTGGGGCGGGGCTTCGGCAGGTGGCGGGCCGCCAGGACGACGGTGGCCAGCCCGAAGGGGACGTTGAGCAGGAAGGTCAGCCGCCAGCCGTTCTCGGGGCCGGCCAGGGCCAGCACGGCGCCGCCGATCGGCGGGCCGAGCGCGAAGGCGAGGCCGCCGGTGACGGCGTACATGCCGAGGGCGCGGGCCCGCAGCTGGCCGTCGAAGACGTCCTGGAGGGTGCCGATCATCTGGGAGTTGACCAGGCCGGCGCCCGCGCCCTGGAGCAGCCGGGCGGCGATCAGCACCCCGGGCTCGGTGGCGGTCGCGGAGACCAGGCTGACCAGGGTGAACAGGGCGAGGCCGGTGACGAAGAACCACTTGCGGCCCTTGACGTCGCCCAGCCGCCCGCCGGGGATCAGCGCGAGGCCGAAGGCCAGCGAGTAGCCGGCGACGATCCACTGGAGGTCGGCGGGCCCGGCGTGCAGGGTCTCGCGCAGGGCGGGGATGGAGGTGTTGAGGACGGACTGGTCGAGCAGCGTGGTGAAGCCGCCCGCGACGCAGACCAGTAGGATCCGGCGCCCGGCGGCGTCGAAGCGCTCCTTGGGCTTTCCGGATCCTCCGGGCTTTGTGCTGTCCTCGGACTTCCTGCTGTCCTCGGGCTCCCTGCTGCCCTCTGGCTTTCCGGGCTCCCCGGCTATCGGGTCGGCGGCGCTCACGGCTCGACCACCACCAGCGCGTACCGGGCCTCGTCCGGGCCGAGGCTGCGGAAGCGGCTGGTGACGCCGACGTAGCGCAGGCAGTCGCCGGGGCCCAGCGGCTGCGGCTCCCCGTCCACGGTCAGTTCCAGGTTCCCCTCGAACAGCCACAGGTGGTGCTCCCGGCCGGGCGTACAGGCGCGGTCGTAGGCGATGTCCGCGCCGGCCGGCAGCCGGCCCTCGATGATCTCCGCCCGCAGCGAGCCGTGCGGCGGCGAGACCGACCGGCGGACGAACCCGGTCGTCCCGTCCCGCCAGACCTGCTGCTCCCCGGCCCGCACCAGCCGGGCCGGGCCGGACTCCACCTCGGCGAGCAGCCGCGACATGGTCCGCCCGTACACGGCGCACAGCCGACCGAGCAGCGCGGCCGTCGGACTGACCTCCGCCCGTTCCACCCGGGACAGCGTCGAGCGGCTGACGTCCGCCAGCCGCGCCAACTCCTCCAGGGTCCATCCGCGTTCCAGCCTCAGCTCGGCGAGCCGTTGCGCCAACCGCTCGTCGGCGGCCGTGTCGATTCCCATATTCGCGATGCTATCCCGGATCTGAGATCATCTCACCGGGTCCGGGCCCACGACTCCGGCCGGCCGGCGCAGCCGGGACGGCGGGCAGGCGGCGGGCAGGGGGCGGGGCGGGCAGCGAGTGGCGGGCGGCGGGTGGCGCACCCCTGGGGAGGTGCGTCCGCCACCTCCGCCCGGTCTCCGGGGCTTGACGGGGCCTCGGCCCGAACGGGGCGCCGATCATATGATGTGCGGCGGATCGTGGCCGGTCGGCGGCCCGTGAAGCAAGGGGGACCAGCGTGTTCGGCATCATCAGACCGTGCAGGCACCGATTGTCGGAGCGCCTGCAGACTTCCTGGATGGCCCACCTGTGCGGGCTCTGCCTCGCACTGCGGGACGACCACGGGCAGCTGGCGCGAACGGCGACCAACTACGACGGTCTGATCATCTCCGTGCTGGTCGAGGCCCAGGCCGCCCGGGAGGACTCCTCCTGGCGCCGCACCGCCGGGCCCTGCCCGCTGCGCGGCATGCGGACCGCCTCCGTCGCCAAGGGCGAGGGCGCCCGGCTCGCCGCCGCCGTCTCGCTGGCACTCGCCTCGGTCAAGATCCGCGACCACGTCGAGGACCGCGACGGCGTCTTCGCCCGCCGCCCGGTCGCGGCCGGAGCCCGTGCCGTCACCCGGCGCTGGGACCGGCAGAGCGCGGGCAGCGCCTCCACGGTCGGCTTCGACACCGCGGTGCTGCTCGACGCGGCCTCCCGGCAGGGCGAGTTGGAGCGCTCGCTGCGGCCCGGCGGGTCCGTCCTGCTGGTCACCGAGCCCACCGAGACCGCCACCTCGGCCGCCTTCGCGCACACCGCCGTGATCGCCGGGCGCCCCGGCAACGCCGCCCCGCTCGCCGAGGCCGGACGGCTGTTCGGCCGGCTCGCCCACCTCCTCGACGCCGCCGAGGACCAGGCCGCCGACGCGGCCTCGGGCGCCTGGAACCCGCTGACCGCCACCGGCACCGACCGCGCCGAGGCCGAACGGCTCTGCCGTGACGCCGTCCACGGCATCCGGCTCGCGCTGCGCGAGGTCGAACTCACCGACCGCACCCTCGTGCACGTGCTGCTCGCGCACGAGACCGAGCGGGCGGTGGAGCGGGTCTTCGGACCGGCCCGGCACGGGGCGGCCTGCCGCCGCCCGGACGCGGCGGGCACCGCCACCGGCGAGCACCCGCACCAGGCGCCGCCGCAGCAGACGCCGCCCGGCCAGGCGCCGATCCCGCCGTGGGTGCCGCAGGGCCCGGGGTTCACGCCGCCCGGCCAGAAGCCGCCGAACCCCCGCAACCTGCTCGCCGGGTGCGCGATGTGGGCGCTGATGGCCTGCACCTGCCAGCTGCTCTGCTGCGACCACGAGGACCCGTTCAGCCGCGAGCGCCGCGAGGGCTTCTGCGTGCGGAACGACTGCGAGTGCGGTGACTGCGGCGGCTGCGGCGACTGCTGCCAGTGCTGCGACGGGGACTGCTGCGACGGGTGCGACTGCTGCTCGTGCGACTGCGGCTGCAGCTGACCGGTCAGTCCCTCCGGTCGGCGCCGCCCTCCCGCTCCCGACCGCCCACCACCGGCCCGGGGTGCCCCCGCAGCACCCCGGGCCGGTCCGCGTTCCGCTCCTGCCCGGCCTCCCCGCGCCGCCAGAGCGGCAGCACGGCCACCGGCAGCACCGCCACCGGACCCGGCCCGGCGCACTCGGGCGCCTCGGCGCACTCAGGCATCGCGCCCCGCCGCCTTCCGGTCCACCACCAGCGAGTCCTCCAGCCGCGCCAGCAACCGCCGGAACCGCTCGGTGTCCTGCTCCGTCATCCGCCCCTCGGGCGACGCCCCCGGCCGCTCGGCCGCTCTCTCGTCCATGCGCCCGAGGCTAGGCGGTGGCGATCAATGGGCGATAAACGCGCGTTCGGGCGAAAAGCACTCGCCCGGTGCGGTTCGGCCGGGAACCGCCGCCCCGCATGGCGTCCCCTCCGCACCGCCGGCACCGCCGACACCATCGGCACCACCCGCTGCCGCCCGGCACCGCCCGAGGCCGAGGCCGAGGCCCAACGACGGCCCGTACGCGGCGGTCGCCACGGGCGACGGGGTGCGCTCGGCCCCCCGGCCCCGTCGCCCCCTCCCCCGACTACCGCCCCGGCGCCGCGGCCAGCAGCAGCCGGGCGGCCTCCCTCGCGTCGGCGGCGGCCGTCGGATCGCCGTGGACGGCCGCGCTGGTGATCGCCCCCTCGGCCAGCAGGGTCAGGTGGACGGCCGTGGCGGACGGGGCTCCGGCGGCCCGGGCCAGGCCCGCGAGGTAGCTCCCGAACTCCGCCTTGTGGTGCCGGGCGGCGGCCACCACCGCGGGGCTGACGGCGCCCAGTTCGCCGAGCGAGTTGACGAAGGCGCAGCCCCGGAAGCCGGGTTCGGCGAACCACCGGCCGAGCCAGTCGTAGACCGCGAGCAGTTGCTCCCGCGGGTCGCCGCCGGTGCGCGAGACGTACTCGGCGAGGCTCGCCCGCCAGCGGCCGTCGCGGCGCAGCAGGTAGGCCTCGACGAGCTCGCCCTTGGACGGGAAGTGCTGGTAGACGCGGCGCATGGTCATGCCGGAGGCGGCCCGGACGGCGTCCATGCCGACCGCCTGGATGCCCTGCCCGTAGAACAGCTCCTCGGCCGCGTCGAGGATTCGGGTCCGCGGGTCTTCCTGCTCCATCTGCCGTGCCCTTTGCGTGAGAACGATGATTCTCCTATCGTATCCAGCAGAGTGAGAACGATCGTTCTCACCGGTGGAACGCCCATTCCGAGGAGCATCCATGCCCGAGACCGGCACCGAGCAGCGCCCGCCCCTGCCCCCGTTCACCGAGGAGACCGCCCGCCGGAAGGTCCGGGCCGCCGAGGACGCCTGGAACACCCGCGACCCCCGGCGGGTCGCCCTCGCCTACACCCCGGACAGCCGCTGGCGCAACCGCTCCGAGTTCCTCGCCGGCCGCGAGCGGATCGCCGACTTCCTCACCCGCAAGTGGCAGCGCGAGCTCGACTACCGCCTGATCAAGGAACTCTGGGCGCACGACGGCGACCGCATCGCGGTCCGCTTCGCGTACGAGTGGCACGACGGCGACGACCGCTGGTACCGCTCCTACGGCAACGAGAACTGGGAGTTCGACCGCGACGGCCTGATGGCCCGTCGGCACGCGTCCATCAACGACCTGCCGATCACCGCCGAGGAGCGCCTGTTCCACTGGCCGCTCGGCCGCCGCCCGGACGACCACCCGGGCCTCACCGAACTCGGCCTCTGAACCGCCCCGCCACGGGGGCACGGCACTCCCTCCCGCTGTTCCACGGCTGTGACACGGCGCACATCCGCCGCTGACCTCGCACTGCGAGGCTCCTGGTCGAAGGCGAACAGCACACAAGGGGGACCAGGAAGATGTCCGTGCGCAACAGCTCCGTGCGAAACCGGTTCGGCACCACCGCGGCGATCGCGCTGATGGTCGGCGTCGGCGCCGTCCTGGTCTCCGCCTGCGGCCCCGAGAACGGCGACTCCGCCCCCACCGCCGCTCCGACCGGCGGCGCCGCCCCGGCCGGTACCGCCCCCGGGGCGGCGTCGCCGGGAACGGCCGCACCCGGCTCCTCCGCCCCCTCCGGCAGCGCCGCGCCCGGCGGCGGCAAGGAGGTCAACGGCACCTCGGCCGCCAACCACCTGACCATCTCCACCGGCACGGCGACCGTCGCACTGAACGGCACCACCGTCGACTTCGGCACCGTCGTCCGGGACCTGGCCTGGTCCCCCGACGGAAAGAAGGCCGCCTTCGTCAACGGCAACGGCGACCTGATGACCGCCAACCCGGACGGCACCGGCAAGGTCGTCCTCGCCAGGAACCCCGGCGGCGAGACCTGGTCCCACCCCACCTGGCAGCACGCCACCGCCGACCCGAGCGTCACCGCCGGCGGCGACGCGCTGGATCGGTTCGCCGCGATCGTCTTCACCTCCGACAAGGGCGGCACGCTGCGGCTGGAGAAGGTCCCCACCAAGTCCCCCGGCGCCACCCCCGAGGTGCTCACCCCGCACATCTCCGAGGGCGGCGGCGATCCGGTGCCGCAGCCGCCGCAGACCGGCAACACCTGGGCCAACGCGGGCGGCCACCGGGGCGAGATCGTCTACGCCAACACCCCGACCAACGAGGTGTACCTGTACGACGACTACATCCGCCCGGCCACCCGGGACCTGGGCAAGGGCTCGCAGCCGGCCCTCGCCCCGGACGGCGAGCACCTCGTCTTCGTCCGCTCGGTGAACAGGCACGACCACCTGTTCACCCGCTCCACCCGGATCGACCAGAAGGCCGAGAAGGACCTCACCCCGTCGGCCACCACCGACTACACCCAGCCCGCCTGGTCCCCCGACGGCAGGACCATCGCGGTCCGCACCCCGGACGGCATCAGCACCCTGCCCGCCGACGGCTCGGCCGCGCCGACCCAGGTCTCCACCGTCAAGGGCCTGCCCTCCTACCGGCCCTGATGCCGGCTCGGTCGGAGCGGCGGCCACCGGTACCGGACCGAGACGCCGTTACCGGAACCTGATCCTCTCGACGGACGGCCGAGACCCGTTCCACACAAAAGTCTGACGTCCCGCGCCTAGCGTTCCGGACATGCCGAAGACACCCGTAACCCCGACCGGAACACCGACCACCCGCCGCGCACTGCCCCGCAGGCTCGCCGCCGTGGGCGCCCTCCTGCGGAGCGCGACCACGGCGGCGGTGCTGCTGCCGAACACGGCCCTCGCCGCGGAGCGGGAGACCGTCACGACGCACGCCGGCGCCACCACCGCGCAGGAGCGCGACCTGGTCGACGCCTACTGGACCCCCGCCCGGATGAAGCTGGCGGGTGCCATGGTCCCCGAGATCACGCCCGTGCCCGAGGACGACAACACCCCCGACGACCCGCGGCCGCTGCCCGCGGACACCCTTGACCCCGGGGCCGTGTGGACCCACGGCGGAGCGGTGACCCGCAGCGTCGGCCGGCTCTTCTTCACCTTCTCCGACGGCTACGACGGCAGTTGCACCGCGACGGTCGTCGCCGGCGCGAACCGCAGCACCGTCGTCACCTCGGCCCACTGCCTGCGGGGGGTCGGGGCGCCCGCCGCCGCCGACACCTGGAACCACAACCTCTACTTCGTGCCCGGGTACCGCAACGGGACCAAGCCGCTCGGCGGCTTCAGCATCAGGACCATGGCCACCTCCTCCCGCTGGGACTCCGCACCGAGCGGGACCGGGTCGGACGGGGTCGCCGTGGCCGGCCACGACGCCGCGGTCCTGGTGGCGAACCGTTCGGCCGAGGGGCGGCGGGTCGCGGACGTGACCGGCAGCCAGCGGATCGCGTTCACCCCGCCCGTCGAGGGCGAGTTCGTCCACTCCTTCGGGTATCCGAAGGACCGGCTGAACAACCCCGACGGCAAGTACACCGGTTCGCGCCTGATCCACTGCGCCGGACCGAGCCGCCCCGGACCCAAGGCCCCGCTGCTGTGGGGCGAGCCCTGCGACATGTCGCACGGGGCCAGCGGCGGCCCCCACTTCACCGGGTTCGACCCCGCCACCGGGACCGGCACCCTCGTCGGCGTCACCACCACCTCCGAGGAACTCGCGGGCGGCCCGGCCGGCACCTCGTACGCCACCCGCCTCGGTGACGGCGCCCGCCGCCTCTACGACTGGGCGCAGACCCGGGCGGTCTGACCCCCGCGGCCCCGAACCCGCCCGGCCGGCAGCTCCGCCGGCCGGGCCACCGGGGCCGCACGGGCCACGAGAGCTACCGAGGCTTCGCCAACTCGGCTCGCAGCTCGGCCAGGTGCTCGTCGGCCGACTCGTGCGGCAGGAACTCGACCACGTCGAGGAAGCGGAACAGCACCCGGGTCCCGGTGACGGCGTACTCGTAGTCGCCGAACCCGACCACCGCGCCCGTGCCGCCGCGCGCCGCGCCCCGGACGGCGGCCGAGGTCAGCTCGTCCGCCGTGTCCCCGGTGCTCGCCCGCCGCCGGGCGTTGGGGCGCGCCAGGTACGGGCAGACCATGGCGGCGTAGAGCATGCAGGACCGGTGGCCCGGGCCCTCCATGGTGGGCGCGAGGTTGCGGTACGGCTGCCCGGCCGCGAGCGCCCCGGCGATCGCCGCGCTCTCGGCGGCGCCGACCACCCGCCACACCGGTCCGCGGTCCATGAACCGCCCGCACACCGAGCACCGCCGCTCCAGCGCGCAGTCGGCGCTGCGCCCGTAGTCGGTCAGCGCGAACTGCGGGACGTCGCCCTGCCACGGCGTGATCGCGGGCACCGGGTAGCCCCGCCCGTCCCGGGGCCGCGCCCCCACGCCGTCCGGCACCGGCACAAGTTCGAATCGCACGCCCCTATCGATACCAGGGACGGACGCCGCGGGTCGACCCCGGCCGCCCGCCCGGCCGCCCGCCCGGGGGGGCCTACCGCTCGCCCTCCTGAGCGAGCATCACCTTCCGCAGCAGGTCCGCCAGCGTGCGCCGTTCCTCCTCGGAGAGCACTCCCAGCAGCCGCCGCTCCTCCCGGCCCACCACGTCCAGGGCCTCCTGCCAGGCGGCGCGTCCGGCCTCGGTCAGCACGATGTCGACCTTCCGGCGGTCCTCCGTGGACGGCGTGCGCAGGACGAAGCCGCGCCGTTCCAGGGTCTCCAGCCGGCCGGTGACCGAGGCGGGGGCGAGGTTGAGGTCGGCCCGGAGGTCGGAGGGGGCGGCGTGGCCGCCGCGGCCGGCGAGCACGTGCAGGGTGTCGAACTCGTGCTTGTGCAGGCCGTAGTCGGCGACGCCCTGTTCGCGGACCCGGCCGAGGTGGCGGGTGAGTCGCGACATCCGGGTGACGGAGGCCTCGATGTCCGGGTCGAGGCCGGGCAGCACCGGCTGCCAGCGGTCGAGGTGGCCGTCCGTCCAGTCCCGGGCCTCCGTCCGGTCACGGCTGTCCGTCCGGTCGCGGGGCGCAGTGGGCTGCTCGGGAGGGTGCTCGGCCATGGGAGGAGTCTACAAACCGCAGCAGAAACAACGGCGCAAAAATATTCGTTGCCGAAATTTCGGCAGCGAAATACAGTGCGGCGCGTGACACGACACCCCTTGAACCTGAGCGGCTTCCGCCTGCTCTTCGTCGGACGGACCCTCTCCACCCTCGGCGACTCCGTCGTCCCGGCCGCCCTGGCCATCGCCGTCACCCGCGCCACCGGCTCGGCCGCCGCACTCGGCCTCGTCCTGGGCTGCGCGATGGTGCCGAGACTGCTCCTGCTGCCGGTCGGCGGCGTGGTCGGGGACCGCTTCGACCCGCGTCTCGTCGCCCTCACCACCGACCTGGTCCGGGCCGCCGCCCAACTGCTGGTCGGACTCGAACTGCTCGGCGGGAACCCGGACCTGGCGCACGTCGCGCTCGCCTCGGCGGTCGGCGGCACCGCCTCCGCCTTCGCCATGCCCACCGCCTCCCCACTGGTCGCCGCCACCGTCCGGGGCGAGCTGCGACTGCGCGCCAACGCCCTGCTCGGCTCCGCCACCGCCGCCGCCCGGCTCGGCGGCCCGGCCCTCGCCGGACTGCTGGTGTACACCGCCGGGCCCGGCTGGGCGTTCGTGCTGGACGGCGCCTCCTTCGCACTGAGCGCCGCGCTGCTGACCCGGCTCCGCATCGACCACGTGCCCGGCGAACCGCGCTCGCTGCGCCGGGACCTCGCCGAGGGCTGGAGCGAGGTGCGCTCCCGGGACTGGTACTGGACCAGCCTGATCGCCCACGGGGTGTGGAACGGCGCGAGCTCCGTGCTGCTCACCCTCGGCCCGCTGATCGCCGCCACCCGGCTCGGCGGGGACGGCGCCTGGGTGGCGCTGACCCAGGCGGGCGCGGTGGGTCTGCTGGCCGGCTCGCTGATCGCCGGACGGCTGCGGCCCCGCCGTCCGGTGCTGGCCGGGAACCTCGCCCTCGCGCTGTACGGGCTGCCGCTGCTCGCGCTCGCCCTCCCGGCCCCGGCGCCGCTCGCGGTGGCCGCACAGGCGGTGGCGATGGCCGGGCTGGGCTTCCTCAACCCGGTCTGGGAGACGGTGGTCCAGCAGGAGTTCCCGCCCGGGGCGCTGGCCCGGGTCACCTCGTACGACTGGCTGCTGTCGCTGGCCGGCGCCCCGCTCGGGTACGTCCTGGCGCCGTTGGCCGCCGACACCTGGGGCGACCGGGTGCCGCTGCTGGCGGTGGCGGGGCTGGTGACGGCGGTCTGCGCGGGCACGGCGGCGGTGCCCGGCGTCCGGCGGTACGGCGCCCGGCAGGCCGCCGGAACCGCGCCCGCGCCCGGGCCGGCGACCGAACGGCCACCGGCCCGGACCCGGGCTCACGATCGGGCTCGGACCCCGGATCAGGAGCCGGACCAGGCCCGGGAACAGGCCCCGGAACAGGACCGGAGCCCGGAACAGGACCCGGCCGGGATCAGGGCCTGACCGCCGCCGTTCAGTTCCAGATGCCGGTGATGTCCGCGGCGGAGGCCGCGTTGCCCGCGTGGCCGGAGGCACCGGCCAGGTCCTCCAGGGTGCGCAGCACGTTGTAGTGGTTGTAGGTGGTGGCGCTGCTGCTGCCGGGCGTCACGTGGGCGCCGTAGATCACGGTCGGGATCCGGTTGCCGGACAGCTTGTTGTCCTCGTCGAAGGTGACGACCAGCAGGCTGTTGTGGGTCTGCGCCCAGGTGGCGTACGCGCCCAGGTTGTTCTTGATCCAGGTGTCGCCGGTGCCGACCGAGCAGTCGTGCATGTCGCTGCAGAGGTTCGGCACCACGAAGGAGACGTTCGGCAGGGTGCTGTAGTCGGCCGGGAACTGGGCGAAGGTCTTGGCGGAGCCGAGCGGGACGTTGCCGAAGCCGAACCAGGGGTTGTGCTTCTGGGCGTAGCTGCCGCTGCTGCACACGGTGCTGCCCTGGCTGGGCAGGGACTCGTTGTAGCTGCCCCAGGTCTTGCCGGCGGCGATCACCTCGGAGGCGAGGTTGGCGGCCTGGAAGCCGCCGACCGTCACACAGCTGTCGTCGACGGTGCCCTGGGTGGAGCCGGAGAACAGCGCGTAGTAGTTCGGCTCGCTCGGGTGGGTGATGCCGAAGGACTGGGTGAGGTTGGCCCCGCCCGCCTTCAGGGTGTTGTTGATGTACGGGGCGCTGCTGCTGCCGATGACCTGGGTGTAGGCGTGGTTCTCCATCACCACGACGACGATGTGGTCGGGCGTGGGCAGCGCGGCGGCCTGGGCGGTGGTGGCGGTGGCCGCCCAGAGGCCGGCGGAGGCGGCAAGCAGGGCGACGGCGGAGCCGATCGCGGTCGCGGTGCGGCGGGAGCGGGCGCTCAGGGCCTTCGTGGACGAAGTCATGACAATTCCTCGGGTGGAAGACGGCCCGGCGAGCCGGGCTCGGGACGGGAGGTGCCTGCCGCCGGTGTGCGGCGTCCGGGGTGCGGCGCCCGGGTACGACCGGGCGCAAAGCGCCCGAACAGCATCGGGCGCGGAGTTCGACGCGGGTAGACGACGGCAGGTGAAACCTTGGCCCCGGCGCGGGAAACGAACGGTGCGGCCGCCGACCGCCGCATCGACAACGCGAAATGCGGGCGAACCGGTTCACATTGCCACGGACCGCCCGGGCCGGTGATAGTGATCTTCGAACGACGCGGTCCGACGCCGCGTCAGCTCACGAGAGAACCGA
This sequence comes from Kitasatospora sp. NPDC057738, assembly GCF_042798815.1. NCBI lineage: Bacteria > Bacillati > Actinomycetota > Actinomycetes > Kitasatosporales > Streptomycetaceae > Kitasatospora > Kitasatospora sp. NPDC057738. Next base: position 82,777 of record NZ_JBHVJT010000014.1, read on the forward strand.
GGAACATGGCGAAGACCAGCCTTCTGCGCCCGCTCGCGGTGGCCGCCGCCGGCGCCGTCCTGGTGGCGACCGGTGCCCTGCCCGCCGCGGCCGCCGGCCAGGACACCACCGCCGCGACCGCCCCCGACCTCGCCGGTGTGCGCGCCGCCCTCCAGGCCACCGTCTCGGCCGGCGCCCCGGGCGCCTTCGCGGTGATCCGCGACCACGACGGCGGCGACCGGACCCGCTCGGTGAACGTCGGCCTGGCCGACCTGGACGGGACCCCGATGAACTCCTCGTGGAGGTTCCGGGTCGGCAGCAACAGCAAGATGTTCACCGCCGTTCTCGTGATGCAGCTGGCGCAGGAGGGCCGGATCGACCTCGACCGGCCGCTGCGCGACTACCTGCCCGCGGGCACCCTCCCGGAGGGCTGGACCATGACGGGCCGCCAGGTGCTGGAGCACCGGGCCGGGATCTTCGACCACACCAACGACCTGCTGGAGCAGGCCGGCGAGGAGACCACCAGCGCCTTCGAGGCCCGCATCCGCAGCACGGTCTACGACCCGCGCGAGCTGGTCGCGATGTCGGTCAAGCACGGCCTGCAGTACACCCCCGGCACCCGCTACTCCTACTCCAACACCGACTTCGTGCTGATGGGCCTGGCGGTCGAGCACCTCACCGGCCGGCCCTTCCCGGAGGTGCTGAACGAGCGGATCATCCAGCCGCTCGGCCTGCGCAGGACCTCCTTCGTGGTGCCCGACCAGGCGATCCGCGGCGCCCACGTCACCGGCTACCTCACCAACGACGACCGCACCAAGCCGCTGCTGAACTCCACCGAGCAGAACGGTTCCTGGGTCTGGGCCGCCGGGGCCGTCATCTCCACCGCCGAGGACCTCGACCGCTTCCTCACCGCGCTGACGGCCGGCGACGACGGCGGGCTCGTCTCGACCGCCTCGCTCCAGCAGATGACCGCCGCCCTGCCCACGCCCACCGCGAAGATCTCCTACGGCCTGGGCCTGCGCCGCATCTCGCTCTCCTGCGGGGACGTGTACGGGCACGGCGGCATCGTGCAGGGCTTCAACAGCCAGTCCTTCACCACCCCGGACGGTCGGCGCAGCGTGGTGGTCTTCGCCAACGCCTCCAACAACGGCTCGGTGACCCAGGGTCTGATGAACACCCTGGAGCCGGCCTTCTGCGGCAAGCAGCCCACCGTCGCCCCGCGGACGGCCTTCGCACCCGCCTCCGCACCGGCCTCGGCCCCGGTCGACCCGCTGCCGGTGGTGGAGGACACCCGGATCTGACCGGTCCCACCGGTCCCACAGGTCCGACCGGCCGCTCCGGCCCGCGCGCCCGCCCGCTTCCGTTGGGACCGGAGGCGGGCACGGGCGTTTCCGGGTGCGGCCGACCGGCTCCGGGCACCACCGGCCGGGCGCCTCGGGAGAACCGGTCAGTGCCGGGCGCCCGCCGCGCGGGGGCCCTCCGCGCTCAGGTCGGTGAGCGCCTCGGTCAGCAGCTCGCGGGCCTCCTCGGCGCGGCCCTGCTCGATCAGCGCGGTGCCCAGTTCGGTCAGCGTCTTGGTCATGCTGTCCGGGCGGCCCACCGCCTCGAAGTGCACCAGGGCCTGCCGGTAGGCCTTCTCGGCGGCCGGCCAGCGCCTCAACGCCGCGCGGTCCAGGCCGAGTTCGTGCGCGGTCATGGCCGCCAGCAGGTGCATCAGCGGCGAGGACCAGCGCTCCACCAGCTCCAGCGCCCCGGCCAGGGCCCGCCGGCGCGAATCCACCGCCTCCTCCGCCCGGCCGGACTCCCGCAGGCAGTTGGCGGCGCCCCGCAGGGTGACCAGCCGGCCGATCATCGCCGAGCGGCTGGCGAGCTCGGCGAAGGCGTCCGCCGCCCGCTGGAAGGCGTCGGTCGCCTCCCGGTGCCGCTGGAGGTGGCGCAGGCCCGAGGCGAGGTAGGTGAGCGCCCAGCCCTGCTGCTCCCGGTCGCCCACCGCGAGGGCCAGCTCCAGCCCCTCGGTGGCCAGTTCGATGCCGCGCTGGTAGCGGTGCAGGCAGGTGATGTACGTCCAGGCCAGGTAGTTGACGTGCACCGCCTCCACCCGCTGGTCCCCGGTCGCGCGGGCGGCGTCCGCCGAGAGCTGGAACACCTCCGCCCAGATGCCCCAGCTCAGCAGCCGGTCGGAGAACCAGTGCATCGCCTCGGCGGTGTCCACCACCTCCCGGTAGCGGCCGGCCAGTTGCGCCTGGTGCAGGGCGGCCAGCCACTCGGGGTGCTCGTACTCCAGCCAGGCGGCCGCCTCGGTGAGGTGCGGGGGCGCGCCGCCGCCGGTGCCGGCCGCGTCCGTGGCGTGGTCGGGGTCGAACCGCAGTCCGTACTCGGCCGCCCGGCCGAGGATCCAGCGGCCGGCCCGGGTGCGGGCCTCGGCCAGCTCCTGGCCCGTCTCGTCGGCGGTCAGCCGCTCGCCCGCGTAGAGCCGCACCAGGTCGTGCAGGCGGTAGCGGTCCGGGGTGGCCGCCTGCATCAGCCCGGCGTCGACGAGCTGCTCCAGCACCAGCTCGGTGCGGGCCGCCGACAGGCCCGCGTAGGCCGCGGCGATCTCCGCGGTGAAGTCCTGCCCGGCGGTCAGCGCGCAGCGGCGCAGGACCAGTTGGGACTCGGCGGGCAGTCGCCGGTAGGACAGCTCGAAGGCCGGGCGGACGGCCAGGTCGCCGGTCTCCAGCAGGTCCAGCCGGTTCTCCTCGGCGGTGAGCTGGCGCACCAGGTGGGCGACCGGCTGCTGCGGGCGGGCGACCAGGCGCTGCCCGGCGATCCGCAGCGCGAGCGGCAGGTAGCCGCAGAGCCTGGCCAGCTCGGCGGTGGCGTCGGGCGCGGCCTCGATCCGCTCGCGGCCGGCGATCCGGGCCAGCAGCCCGGCCGCTTCCGCCGGGGAGAGCACGTCCAGGCTCAGCCGGTGCACCGACTCCAGGCCGGGCAGCACGTTGCGGCTGGTCACGATGGTCACGGCCGGGCCGGAGCCGGGCAGCAGCGGACGCACCTGGCCCTCGTCGGCGGCGTTGTCCAGCACCAGGACGAGCCGCCGCTCGCGCACCAGCGCCCGGTAGAGGCCGGCCCGCTCCTCCGTCCCGGCGGGCACCGCGGCGTCGGCCACGCCCAGGGCGCGCAGCACCTGGCCGAGCGCGTCCCGGGCGGGCAGCGGCTGCGAGGACATGCCGCCGAGGTCCAGCGAGAGCTGGCCGTCCGGGAAGCGCGGGGCCAGGACGTGGGCGGCGTGCAGGGCGAAGGAGGTCTTGCCGAGGCCGGGCTGGCCGCTGACCAGCACCACGCGCGGGTGGGCCGGCCGCTCGTCCTCGGCCAGCCGGGCCAGCAGGGCGAGGGCGTCCTCGCGGGCGGTGAAGTCGGCGATGTCGCGGGGCAGCGCGAGGGCGCTCTGGCCGGTCCCGGCGGCGGGCACCGCCGGGGCCGCGGCGCGCGGCACGTCCGTACGGGCGGCGGCCTCGTGCGCGGCCGACCGGAGGGGCCGGGCTCGGCCCCCGGCGGGCGCCGAGCCCGGCCGCACCCCGCGCGGGCGTCCGGACTGCGCGGCCCGGTCCAGCGCCTCCGCCTGCACGCCGTCCAGCCCGAGCGCCTCGGCCAGGGCCCGCACGGTGCGCCGCTGCGGGCCGCGGGTGCGACCGCGCTCCATGTCCCCGAGGGCGCGCAGGCTGACCCCGGCGGCCGCGGCGAGCTCCTCCTGGGTCAGACCCGCGGCCACCCGGTGCCCCGCCAGCAGACAGCTGAACCCGTTCGCGTCCGTGTCCGTACCGCCCCCGGCCGCCATGCCCCGCCCCCACTCACTCGGTCCTGCGCAGTTCCGCACTTCTGCCTGGAGTCGCCTCCGGCGGTTCGTTCCAGGCAGAAGTATGCCCGGGCGGACGGATTCCTCCCAGTCGCCCCTCCCTCAGGATATCCGCCCAGGTCAGGAGGGATGCGTGCGGACGGGGCGACGCAGGCGGGGGCGGTTGCGCGGGAGCGGACCGCCGATAGTTCCGCCTGTGGTTCCGCCGGCCGATCAGCGGTTTTCCGCCACGGACGGCCGGTCTCCGGCGGCGGTTTCCCGCCGCCGGGGCGGCCGGGGCAGGGCCCGGCGGGCGACGGCCCTACACCAGGCGTCTCGCCTCCGCGCCCTCGACGGTGCGGCCGAGGGCGTCCAGCAGGTCGGCGAGCAGGCCGTGGGAGCGGGCTTCGAGCGCCGGGTCTCCGACGGTGCGGCCGAGGGCGACGGCGAGCCGGGCCGAGGAGAGCGCGGCGTCCCGGCGGCCGAGCGCGTGCAGGGCGCGGGCCCGGCTGTGGGTGGCGAGGACGGCCTCGGCGCCGCCGGAGCGGGCGGTGGCGGCGCGCACCGCCTCGTCGGCGTGGCGCAGGGCGGGCCCGGGGTCGCCGGCCAGGACGAGCGCGTCGGCGAGGTCGGTGAGGGCGCGGACCAGCAGGTGGTCGGTGGCCGGGGTGCGGGCGGCGGCCACCAGGTCGCCGAGCATGGGCACCGCCCGCTCGTACCGGCCGGTCCGCAGCAGCGCGGCCGCCACCCGGCTGCGGCAGCGGTGGCGCAGCGCCGCGTCGCCGGCCCGGTCGGCGGCGTCGACCGCCCGCTCCAGCTGGTCGGCGGCGGTGCGGTGGGCCCCGCGGTCGACGTGCAGGACGGCGAGGTCGGTGCCGAGCCGGGCGACCGCCGCCTCGTCCCGGTCCGCGTGCGCGGCGCGCAGCCCGGCCTCGACCACGGCCCGCCAGTGCGTCCGGTCGTGGCCGGTGGTCTCGTACAACCGGCCGACCCGGTGGGCGAGTCGCCAGGCCGCGGTGGGCCGTCCCTTCTGCTCGGCGCAGAGCACGACGGCGCGCAGGGCGCTCTCCTCGCGGCGGAACCAGGCCGCCGCCGACCCGCTGCCCCCGGCCTCCGCGCCCCCGGCCTCCGCCCCCTCGCCCGCCCAGTCCGCGGTGACGTCCAGGTAGTGGGCGATCAGCCGGTCGAGGGCCAGGTACCGCTCGTCGCAGGCGAGTTCGGCGGCCTGCGCGGCGGCGTGGCGGCGGACCAGCTCGCGCCGGGCGTACCGGCCGGGGCTGGTCTCCTCCAGCAGGTGCACGGCGTCGAGCCGGGTCAGCAGGGTGCGGGCGGTCGCGGGCGGGAGGTCGGCGAGGGCGGCGGCGGTGTCGGTGCCGATCTCCGCGCCGGGGTGCAGGCCGAGCAGGGTGAACAGCCGGGCGGCGTCCGGGGCCAGCGCGCGGTACGTGCGGTCCAGCGCCGTGGTGAGGCCGAGCGGGCCGCGGTCGGTGCCGGCGCCGGCGCCGGAGAGCGCGGCCAGGCCGGTCTGCTCGTCGGCGAGTTCGGCGGCGAGGTCGGCCGCGGACCAGTCGGGCCGGGCGGCGAGGCGGGCGGCGGCCAGGCGCAGCGCGAGCGGCAGGTGGTCGCAGCGCTCGGCGAGTTCGGCGACGGCCTCCGGCTCTCCGGCCGTGCGGTCCGGGCCGAGGATGCGGGCGAGCAGGTCGGCGGCCTCGTCGGCGCCGAGCGCGCCGAGCGGCACCGGTATGCCGCCGGTACGGACCAGCAGGTGGCGCAGCCGGCTGCGGCTGGTGACGATCGCGACCGGGGCGGGTTCGCTGTCGGTGGCCGGCGGGTCGGGCAGCAGCGGGGCGAGCTGCTCGTAGGAGGCGGCGTCGTCCAGGACGACCAGCATCCGCCGGCCGCCGATCAGTTCGCGGTAGTGGCGGGCGCGGTCCTCGGGTTCGGCGGGCAGCGCGTCCGGGTCGACGCCGAGGGCGGTGAGGAGCTCCCCGAGCACCTCACCGGGTTCGCGCGCCCCGTCCGGGTCGAAGCCGCGCAGTTCGGCGCGGAGGACGCCGTCCGGGAAGTAGGCGTCGCCGCGCCGGGCCGTCCACTGCCGGACCAGGCTGGTCTTGCCGACCCCCGCGGGCCCGGTGACCAGGATCGGCCGGCCGTCCCGCGCGGCGGGCAACACCTGGTCCAGCCGGGCGAGTTCGACGCTCCGGCCGACGAACCGGCGGTCCGCGGCGGGCCGGGCGCCGGCCAGCTCGCCGGCCCGGCGCAGTTCGGGGCCGGGCGGCCAGCTGAGCCGGGCCACCGCCCGCTCGTAGCGCTCCCGCGCCTCGGCGCTCCGCCCGTCCTGCTCCAGGCAGCGCACCAGCCGGGCGGCCAGCGGCTGCCGGGCGGGGTGGCCGTCGGCGGCCTCGTCGAGTTCGGCGGCCAGCTCGCCGCCCCGGCCGGCCCGGAGCAGGCCGTCGGCCAGGAGCTCCAGGGCGCGCAGCCGCAGGTCGGTCAGGTACGGGAGGGTCCGCTCGCGCAGCAGGGCGGAGCCGCAGTCGGCGAGCGCCGGACCGCGCCAGAGGTCCAGCGCGGCGCGCAGCAGGGGCAGTGCCCGGTCCGGCGCGGCGCCCCGCGGCGGGCCGGCGGGCTCGGGGAGCAGCACGCCCGCCTGCTCGCAGAACCGGGCGAAGCGCAGCACGTCGATCCGGTCGGGCTCACCGGCCAGCAGGTAGCCGGAGCCGCGGGTGTCGAGTTCCAGTCCGGGGCCGTCCAGCAGTTGGCGCAGCGCCGCGACATGGCCCTGCAGGGCGGCCCGCGCGGTGGGCGGCGCGCAGCCCTCCCAGACCAGCTCGATCAGCTCCTCGGTGGCCACCGTCCGGTTCAGCCGCACGGCGAGCGCGCTCAGCAGCGCCCGGCGCTTGGGCGCCGAGGGCGTCACCGCCGTCCCGTCCTCCCGCCGCACCACCACCGGTCCGAGCAGATCGATGTGCACGCGCCCGTTCCCCTCCCCCGTCCTCGACTCCCCGGCCCGACCGAGGATAGGGCCGGTCAGGCCCTTCGCGCCGGTCCGGGGCCGTCCTCGGGCACCGTACCGCGCGGGTACGACACGGCGCCCCGGCCGGACCGAGGGGTACGACACGGCGTTCCGGCCCGATCCCCCGCCGGCGCAACCATCCGCCGCTCCCGACGCGTCAACCGGGGGCAGGGACAACCGACCGACATGACCGGACATCTTCTCGCACTACACTGCTCCACCCCGAGGGCCGATGGCCGCTTCGGGACGTGATGCGCGGTTCTGCGGTGAAGTGGGGGTACTGGTGCGGATTCGGCTGCTCGGGCCGGTGGAGTTGCGGATCGGGGCAGGCGGCTTCACGAGCGTGGCGGGCGCGCAGCGGCGGGCCGTGCTGGCGCTGCTGGCGCTGCGGCTGGGGCACCTGGTCACCGTGGACCAGCTGTGCGAGCTGCTGTGGGACGAGCAGCCGCCGCCGAGCGCGCGGGCGGCCGTGCAGGGCCACGTCGCCGCGCTGCGCAAGGTGCTCGCCGGCACCCCGTTCGAGCTGCACACCCGGGACTCCGGCTACCTGCTGGCCGGGCCGGCCGACGAGGTGGACGCGCTGCGCTTCGAGGAACTCACCGGCGCCGCCGACCGGCAGGCCGGCCACGGCGACTGCGCCACGGCGGTCGCGCTGCTGGAGGGGGCGCTGCGGCTGTGGCGCGGCGAGGCGCTGGCCGACCTGCCCGACACCCCGCTGCGCTCCGCCGCGGTGGACCGGCTGCGGCAGTCCCGCACCGCCGCCCTGCTCCGCTGGGCCGGGCTGCGGCTGGGCCAGGGCGCCGGGGCGTCGGCCGTGCCGCTGCTGGAGCAGGGCGTCCGGATGGACGGGCTGCGCGAGGAACTGGTGGCGCTGCTGATGCGCTGCCTGCACCAGGCGGGTCGGCCCGCCGAGGCGCTGACCGCCTACCACCGGGCCCGGATGCGGCTCGCCGAGGAGCTGGGCATCCACCCCGGCCCGGCGCTGCGGGCGGCGCTCGCCGAAGTGCTGGCCGACGACCGCACGGTGGAGCCGCCGGCCGCCGCTCCCCCGGCCGCCGAGCCGGCGCCGCAGGCCCCGCCGGTCCCGCCGGTCCCGCTGGTTCCGCGCCAACTGCCGCGTCGCCACCCGGACTTCGTCGGCCGCGCCGGCGACCTGGCCCGTCTCGACCGGGCCTGCGGGCCGGGCCCCGACGGGGGCGGCCGGACCGGGGACGGCCCGGTGCTGGTGGTCGGCCCGGCCGGGGTGGGCAAGAGCGCGCTGGTCACCGCCTGGGCGCACCGGGTCGCCGACCGCTTCCCGGACGGCCTGCTCCACGCCGAGCTGCACGGCCTCGCCCCGGACGGCCCGGCCCGGCCCGAGGCCGTCCTGGCCGGCTTCCTGCGCGCGCTCGGCGTGCCGCGGGACGGCATCCCCGCCGGGCGCGCCGCCCGGGCGGCGCTCTACCGCGAACGCACCGCTGGCCGGCGGCTGCTGGTGCTGCTGGACGACGCCGCCGACGCCGACCAGGTCGCCGACCTGCTGCCCGCGGGCCCGGCCGGCACCGCCGTGGTCACCGGCCGGGGCGCACTGGAGGGCCTGGTCGCCCTGGAGGGAGCGACCCTGCTGCGCCTGGCCGCACTGCCCGAGGACGACGCCCTGGACCTGCTGGAACGCGCGCTGACGCCCGAGCGGCTGCGCGCCGAGCCGGAGGCCGCCGCCCGGCTCGCCGGGCTCTGCGACCGTCTGCCGCTCGCCCTGCGGATCGCCGCCGCCCGGCTGGCCGCCCGGCCGGACTGGACGATCTCCGAGCTGGTCGCCGAACTCGCCGACGAGCGGACCGGGCTGGCCGCCCTGGACGCCGACGGCACGCTCTCCGTCGCGGGCCGGCTCCGGCTGACCCACCGCCGGCTCTCCGAACCCGCGGCCGAACTGCTGACCGTCCAGGCCGCCCACCCCGGCCGCGAGCTGGACCCTTCGGCGAGCGCCGCGCTGCTCGGCAGCGACACCGCCACCGCCCACCGGGCGCTCGGCGAGCTGACCTCCCACCACCTGCTCACCGGCACCGCCCCCGGGCGCCACGTCCGCACCGACCTGGTCCGGCGCTACGGCGCCGGGCTGCTCGCCGAACGGCCCGAGCGGCACCGGCGGCTGCTGCGCGAACGCCTGGCCGACCACTACCTCACGGCCCTGCGGCACTGCGGGTCCTTCCTCGACCCCGGACAGGAGGACACCGCCCCGCCCGCCGGCCCGGCGCAGTCCCTGCCGGCCGCCGTCGACATCCGCACCGCGCTCGACTGGTTCGACGCCGAGGAGCCGGCGCTCTCCGCGCTGGTCGCCTCCCCCGACACCGACCCGGCCCGCGCCTGGCGGATCGCGCTGACCTGCGGCTCGCTCTACTACGGCGCCGGCCGCTTCACCGACTGGCTCGCCTGCGCCCGGCTCGGGCAGGCGGCGGCCGAACGGTGCGGCGACCCGGTCGCGCTCGCCCTGCTGCTCAACTGCCGGGCGCAGGCCCTGGTCGCGCTGGAACGCCGGCAGGAGTGCGCGGAGGCGGCCCGGCGGGCGGTGGCCGCCGCCGAGTCCGGGACCGGGCCCGCGGCCGTGTCCGCGCACGTCCGGGCGCTCGCCACGCTGGCCATGGTCACCGCGATGCTCGGCAACGGCGCCGAGGCCGAACGGCTGGCGGCCGGCGCCACCGCGCTCGCGCTGGAGTCCGGCGACCGCCGGCGGCTGGTCGACGCCAAGGTGCACCAGGGCTGGGTGAGCCTGGCCGTCGGGGACCGGGAGGGCGCCCAGCGCCGGTCCCGCGAGGCCCGGGAGCTGCTGCCGGCCACGCCCGTCACCCAGGTCCACCTCTGGTCGCTGCTGACCGAGGCGCAGGCCCTCCCGCCGACCGTCCGCGACGTCGCCGCCGACCTCGCCTGGCACCGGCTGCTCGCCGCGTGCGAGGAGGCCGGCCTGCTGTACCTGCACGCCGTGGCCGAACAGTCCTACGCCGCCCACCTGTCGGCCCGGGGCCAGGAACCGGAGGTGGGTGCCAGGCTGCGCTCGGCGCTGGAGCGCTTCCGCTCGCACGACCGGCGCGCGGGCTACCGGAGCGGGTTCACCAGCGGCCTGGAGGCATCGCTCAAGCTCCGTACCGGGCGGCGGCCGGCGGACGACTGACCCGGGCGGCGGCCGGCCCCGGCGGAGGCCGGCGGGCCCGTGCCGCCCGACGGGACGGCGGCCCGGTCAGCCCGCGGCCGAGGCGGCCCCGCGCTCCGTCGGGGCGTACCCGTGCTCCGCCGCCAGCACCGGGCGCAGCGCCCGGATCGCGTAGAAGTTGCGGGACTTGACCGTCCCCGGCGGCACCCCCAGCCGGGCCGAGGCCTCCAGCACCGAGCGGTCCTTGAGGTGCAGCTCGACCAGCACCTCGCGGTGGTGCTTCTGCACCCGGCGCAGCGCCAGCGCGATGTCCCGGGCCACCACCACCCGCTCGTAGGGGTCGTCGGCGACCGGCCGGTCCTCCATCGGCTCGCCGATCACCTCCTTGGCGCGGGCGGCGGCCATCCGGTAGTGGTCGATCGCGATCCGGCGGGCCACCGTGAACAGCCAGGGCCGGCTCGCCTCCGGCCCGGCGGACAGCGCCTCCGGGTGCTGCCAGGCGCGCAGCAGGGTCTCCTGGAGGATGTCCTCGGCCTTGCCGCGGTCCCCGCCCGTGGCCCGCAGCAGCGCGCGCAGCAGGTAGCCGCCGTGCAGCCGGTGGATCTCGGCGAGCGTGTCCGGGTCGAGCGTCGGACGGGCCGGGGCGGTGACGCCTTCCGGCGCGTCCGCCGGACCCTCGGACGACGGGGTGACGGACGTGGGCTGGGCGACGGACGGCTTCGACACGCGCTACCTCTCAGGTCGGGCAGGGGCGCAGCACGGGCAGGGCGTGCTGGGCAGCGACCGGACATCCCCCGGCGGTGGCTGCAACAGCACACTGCCGGAGGCCGCCAAGTCCGCACCAAGGCAGCACCAACGCCCCCGCCCGGGGCACTCGGACCGGTCCCGGGTGCCACCGTTGGCGGGCGCCGACGACTGTTGGCCGGTCGTTAGCGGCCGTGAGCCGCGGCGCCCGCGCCACCGCCCGGACGGCGCCCCCACCGCCCCGGGCCCGGCGGTGTCAGCCCCCGCCGAGCGCCCGGAGCAGCTCCTGCACCCCGTCCTCGCCCCGGTGCTCGATCAGCACCGCGACCCAGCCCGTCAGCCGCTGCCGCTCCGCCGCCGACCACTGCGGGGCCGACGGGTGCTCGTCCACCACCAGCGCCGTCGCCATGTCCAGCAGCGCCGTCGCGGGCCGCGGCCACCACCGGCCCTCCGGCACCACGCGCAGCGCCATCCTCCGGGCGACCGCGATCACCTCCTCCGCCTCCGCCTCGGGCACCGCCAGCGCGGCCGGCCCGTCCGCGCTCGGCGCCCCGGCCCGCACCAGGGCCGCGACGAACTCCCGCGCCTCCGGCCCGTCCGCGGCCATGCCGCGTCCCTCCCCCGTCCCGTTCACGGGACTCACGCTCCTTCCGACTCGGTGGCACTCGGCAGGCGCCGGGTGCCACCGGATGACGGTACCGATCGGTAGCCGGTGGGGCGGAGGGTTTTCCGATGCGGACCTCCCGATGCGACCAGGGTGCTCCGTGCACCCTGCCCCGCTCAACGGGCCCCCCACCGAGGGCGGTTCAGTGAACCGGAGCGGCGCCTTCAGCCGTACTCCCGGCTGTACGGGCCGGCCGGACCGGAGGCACCGGTCCGGCGCACCCTGGACCGGGAGGTCATCCGATGGCTTTCTCCGACGGCACCGCGGGCGCGGGCAGCACCACCCCGGCCGCACCCGACTACTCGCCCGCCGCCTGGCCCGAGCCGGTCGCCCTGCTGCCCCGGCGCCCGCTCGACCCGCTCGGCACCGTCCTCATCCCGCCCGCCGAACGGCAGCTGTTCACCCGCGCCCAGACCGCCGAACCCCCCTCGGCGGCGCCCTCGGCCGTCCCGCCGGCGGAGCCGCCGGCCCGGCACACCGACACCGGCGCGGCACCCGGACCGCTGCCCGAGCCGCCCGCACAACGCCCCGGCACGGACCTCCCGCGCGCCCTGCGGCTCGTCCTGCCCGGCGGCGGGGAGGCACGGCGGCGGCGCCTGGTCGAACGCGTCCGGGTGCCGCTGCGGGCCTGCCACCGGATCGCCGTCCTGGGCGGCCCCGCCGAGGGGGCCGCCGCCGTCCTCGGCGCCCTGCTCGCCGAGCACCGGGCCGACCCGGTGCTCGTCCTGTCCACCGCCGGGCCCGCCGGGAGCGAGTGCCGTACCGGCGGCCGGCTCGTGCTGCGATCCGTACGACCCGACCCGGCCGCCGTGCGGGAGGCCCTCGACGAGGCCCGCGGCCACTACCCGGTCGTCCTCGCCGACACCACCGACGCCCCGGCCGAGGCCCAGCTCGCCGCCGTCGACCGGGCCGACCAGCTGATCCTCTGCGCCCGGGCCAGCGCCGACGGCGCCCGCACCGCCGAAGACCTCCTCGACCACCTCACCGCCCTCGGCCACGAGCAGCTGGCCCGCGGGGCGACCGCCGTCTTCACCCCCGCCCCGCCCACCGACCGCCCGGTCGCCGGCCGCGACCTCCTCCTCCACTTCCGCACCCGCTGCCGCGGCGCCCTCGCCCTCCCGCTCCCGGGCCGCCCCCAGGCGGCCCCCGCCGCCCTGCGCCCCCGGGCCCGCCTCGACTACCTCGAACTCGCCGCCCTCGTCGGCGACGCCATGGCCGAACGCCGGGGCTGAGCGGGGCCGCAGAGGGAGCGACCCACCGGACGGGCGCGGGCCGAGCCGCTCCCCGGCCTCCCGGCGGGCGCCGGGGGGACGGGAGGGCGGGGGGGGGGAGGCGATCCGCCGCAGGGCACCGCCTCGCCCACTCCCGAGGTGGCCTTCCCCCGCGGTCCCCGCCGGGAAGCCCGCGTGGCCGG
>NZ_JBHVJT010000014.1:95538-104475 GCF_042798815.1 Kitasatospora sp. NPDC057738
GGAGAAGAGACACCCCCCGGCTTGTCCTGCGGAGGGGGAGGCGCCGGAGAAGGAATGGGCACCGGGGGGTTTGTTTGGGGGGGGGGGGGGGGGGAAGAAGACCCCCCCCTGTCCTCCGGGGGGGCGCGGGGCTCCCGTGAGGCCGGGGAGAGGACGGCGATCCGCCGCAGGGCACCGCCTCGCCCACTCACGAGGTGGCCTTCCCCCGCGGTCCACGCCGGGAAGCCCGCGCGGCAGGCGGCCCCCGCTACCGCGTCCGGGCGCGGCTCAGCGCCACTTCTGGGTGGCGGACCCGTTGCACTGCCACTGGCCGGCGACCGCACCGTTGTGGGTGGCGTCGCCCCAGATCTCCAGACACTTGCCCGAGTTCGCGTTTCCGAGCTCGCCGGTGGAATACCAGTACCACTGCTGGGTTTCCGACCCGTTGCAGTCCCACTGGCCGGCGCGGGCGCCGTCATTGGTGGCGTCGCCCCAGATCTCCAGACACTTGCCCGAGTTCACGTTGACGATGGTGGCCCAGACGCCGTTGTAGGACAGCCGCCATTGCTGGGTGGCCGATCCGTTGCAGTCCCACTGGCCCGCGCGGGCGCCGTTGCCGGTGGCGTCGCCCCAGATCTCCAGACACTTGCCGGAGTTGACGTTGACGAAGGTCCTCTCCCCGGCCGACAGCGCAGGCGCTGTCGCGGCGCCGGCGGTCGGTGCGGCCGCGAAGCCCGTGGTGATCGCGATTCCGGCGACAAGCGCCGCTGTTCCCTTACCGATCCGAAGATTCACAGCTCTCCTTGGAGGTAGGTGGCACCACCTGCCTTCCCTGCCGGGTTCCGGGGAAGCGGCGGGGCGAGCCAATGGCGGGAAAGCACGGGAGCCCAGCGGGAAGTCGACCTCGCCGGCCCCTCCCGTCCCCGCCGACCCGTCAGCTCTCCTCCGCCCGGCCCGGGCGCCAGCCCCGGGCGCGGGCGCGGGGGGCCACCGCGCCCGCCGCCGCGACCAGGGCGACGAGGGCGAGGGAGGACAGCGCGATCAGACCCGCCCGGTGACCGGCGTCGCCGGCGGGCGGGACGGGGGGCATGGTGGGGGCGGCGGCCGCGGTCGGCGGGGCCGGGGCGCCGGGCGCCGCGAGGCGGGTGACGGCGGCGACGGGGTCGACGGTGCCGTGGCCGTACTGGGGGTCGGGGCTGCGGTAGGCGGTGGCTTCCAGGCGCTGGGTCAGCTGGTCGACGGTCAGGTCCGGACGGTAGCCGAGGACGAGGGCGGCGGTGCCGGCCACGAAGGCGGTGGCGAAGCTGGGGCCGGCGCCGGTGTAGTAGCCGCCGGGGGCCGGGCCGGGGCCGGTGACGGCGTCGCCCGGGGCGGCGAGGTCGACGCGGCCGCCGACCGGGACGGCCGAGGGGCCGTCCGGGAGCGCGCCGCCGGGGGCGAGGTCGCGGACGGCGAGCACCTCGGGGTAGGCCGCCGGGTAGACCGCCGGGACGGCTTTGGCGGTTCCGGAGCCGTCGGTCGGGACGGTGTCGGGTGCGGCCGGGGCGACGATCAGCGCGCCCTTGCCGCGCGCCGCGCGGACCGCGGCGGCCAGGGCGTCGGTGCCGTTCGGCAGCGCCACCCCGACCGCGATGACCCGCGCGCCGCGGTCGGCGGCCGCGGTGATGCCCTGGGCCAGCAGGTCCGCCGAGGGGGTTCCGGCGTCGTTGGTGACCGGGACGGCGAGGATCCGGGCGCGCGGCGCGAGGCCGGCGAAGCCCGCGCCCTCGCGCTGGTCGGCGGCGATCAGGCCGGCCAGGAAGGTGCCGTGGCCGACGCAGTCCTGGGCGGGGTCGGGGCCGCCGGGCAGCTGGGCCAGGTCGAGCCGGCCGGCCAGCAGGCCGCTGCCGTCCTTGACCCCGGAGCCGAGGACGGCGACGGTGACGCCCTCGCCGCGGCTGAGCGGCCAGACCCGGTCGGGCCGCAGGAAGGTCTGCGGCCAGGGGGTGAGCTGGGTGCCCTTGGTCGACGGCGGCAGGCAGCCGGCCGACCGGCCGCTCGCGTCGCGACGCTGCTGGCTGACGCCGGGCAGGGCGTCGGGGCCGGCGGGCGTGTCGGCGGCGGCCGGGCCCGCCACGGGCAGCAGCAGCCCGGCCAGGAGCGGCGCGGCCACCGCCCGGGCCAGGGGCGCCCGCTTCATGCGAGGCTGCCGATCCGCTCGGCCGGGATGTCCTGCGGCAGCAGCAGGCTGAGCTCGTCGAGGTCCGCGATGTCCAGCCGGGACAGCCGGCCCGCCTGACGGGTGATCATCGCCTCCAGCACCTGCCGGGCGAACCGCCCGTTGCCGAAGGAGCGGTCGCGCGGGACGGCCGCGAACAGCGTGCCGAGCGCGGCCAGGGTCTCCGGGGTGCAGGTGTAGCCGGCGGCCTCGGCCTGCACCCGGACGATGGTGACGAGTTCGTCGTCCGCGTAGTGGTCGAAGGTGATCTCCCGGGAGAACCGGGAGGCCAGGCCGGGGTTGGAGGCGAGGAAGCCGCGCATCTCCTCCTGGTATCCGGCCACGATCACCACGACCTCGTCGCGGTGGTCCTCCATCAGCTTCATCAGGGTGTCGACGGCCTCCTGCCCGAAGTCCCCTCCGGAGCCGTTGCGGGGCGTCAGGGTGTACGCCTCGTCGATGAACAGCACGCCGCCGCGGGCGCGTTCGAAGGCGTCCCGGGTGAGCTGGGCGGTGTGGCCGATGTAGCGGCCGACCAGGTCGGCGCGGGCGGTCTCGATCAGCTGGCCCGAGGGCAGCACGTCGAGCTCGGCGAGGAGTTCGCCGTACAGCCGGGCGACGGTGGTCTTACCGGTGCCGGGCGGGCCCGAGAACACCAGGTGGTGGCTGATGGTGGCGGCGGGCAGCCCGGCCTCGACCCGGCGCCGGGTCTGCCGGGTCAGGTTGACCAGGTCCTCGACCTGCTCCTTGGCGGCGGCGAGGCCGACCATGGCGCGCAGCCGGTCGAGCAGGCCGGGTTCGTCGGCCTTCGCCTCGTCGGCGGCGGCCTGCTCGCCCACGTCGGCGGGCAGCAGCCGGGTGAGCGCATCGTTGTCGAAGTGCTCCAGTTCGGCGAGCCTGGAGGCCTGCCGGTCGACCATCTCCTCGAACACCTTGCGGGCGGCCCGGCCGTTGCCGAAGTCGGCGCCCTTGGGCATCCGGTCGAAGTGCGCGGCGAGCGCCTCCCGGGTGCCCTCGACGAGTTCGTACCCGTGCCCGGCGGCGGCGTGCTCGACGATCGTGGTGAGCTCCTCGTCGCTGTAGTTCCGGAACTCGACGGTGCGGCTGAACCGGGAGGCCAGGCCCGGGTTCGAGGCCAGGAACTCGCGGATCTCGGCCTCGTACCCGGCGACGATCACCACCAGGTCGTCGCGGTGGTCCTCCATCAGCTTGACCAGGGTGTCGATGGCCTCGCGGCCGAAGTCCGGTCCGGTGCCGCCGGAGCCCGCCGACAGGGTGTACGCCTCGTCGATGAACAGCACCCCGCCGAGCGCCTCCTTGACCACCTCGGTGGTCTTCAGGGCCGTCCCGCCGATGATCGAGGCGACCAGGTCGGCCCGGGCGACCTCGACCAGGTGGCCGCTGCGCAGCACGCCGAGTTCGGCGAGGATCGCGCCGTAGAGCCGGGCGACGGTGGTCTTGCCGGTGCCGGGCGGGCCGGCGAAGACGAGGTGCCGGCTCATCGGCAGGGCGGGCAGCCCGGCCTGCTCCCGGCGCCGGGCCAGCTTGTTGAGGTTGACCAGGGTGGCGACCTGCTCCTTGACGCCCTGCAGCCCGACCAGGGTCTGGAGGACGGCCTGCGGGCCCTGCGGTGCGGCCGGGGCGGGAGCCGCGGCGCCCTCGGCCGGGGCGTCCGACCCGTCGGCGGCGGGGGCCTCGCCGGGCTCGGTGGTGGCGACGGCCGCCGCGCCGTGGGCGTCCGGAGAACGGTTGTCCCGGCTGTCGAGGTTCTCCACGGCGAGGCGGTCGGTCGGCTCGGTCTGCCGCAGCCCGGCGCCCTGGTTCTCGGCGGCCACGCAGTCGGTGAGCCGCACGGGCTCCACGGAGTCGGAGCGCAGCCCGTCCACGGTGTTGTCGCTGAGCTGGCAGGCGGTCAGGGTGGCGCGGGCGCCGGACCGCAGGTGCAGCCCGTGCCGCCGGTTGGTCCGCAGCCGGGTGCGGGTGGCGGTCAGGTCGCCGCCGTGCTCGACCTCGGCGCCGTCCAGGGCGTTGTCGGCGGACTCGACGTCGCGCAGGGTGGCGATGCCCTCGGCGCCGACCGAGATCCCGCAGGACCCGCTGCCGCGCACCAGGCTGCCGCCGAGGTAGGTGTTGGCGCCGTCGGCGATCCGCACCCCGTGCCCAGCGGCGTCGACGACGGTGACGTCCTCCAGCCGGCCGCGCCCGTCGCGCAGCGCCTCGATGCCGTGGCCGCCGGCGGCGGTGACGGTGCTGCGGCGCAGCAGCGGGTTGGCGCCGTCGCGCACCACGATGCCGACGCCGGCCGCGTCCCGGACCTCCAGGCGGTCGAACTCGGCGGCGCTCTCCCCGGTGAGTTCGACGCCGTCCGTCCCCGCGTCGCGCACCACCGCCCGCACCAGGCTGGGCCCGGCCGACTCGCCGACGTGGATGCCGGCCAGGGCGGGGGCGGTGACCTCGCAGTCCTCCAGGGTGCCCCGGGCCCGGCCGGCGATGTGCAGGCCGTGGCCCTGGGGGCGGACGGCGCGGCAGCGGCGCAGCAGCGGGTCGGTGCCGTTGGTGAGGACGTAGCCGTGGGCGCGCACGGCGGTGACGGTGCAGTCCTCCAGCACGACCCGGGCGGTGGAGCCGATGAAGACGCCGAGCGCGCTGTCCCGGATCTCGGTGCGCAGCAGCCGGGTGGTGCTCTGCTCCTCCAGGGCGACGGCGGGCTTGTCGGTGGCGGAGATCTCGCAGTCCTCGACGAGGCCGCGCGCCTCGCCGTTGGCGCACAGGCCGTTGCCGCGCGCGTCGCGCAGCACGCAGCGCCGGACGGTCGGGTTGGCCCGCTCGCCGATGACCACGGCCGAGGTGCCCAGGTGCTCGATGACGCTGTCCTCGATCACGCTGGTGCCGGTGGAGGTCTCCACCAGCCCGGCTCCGGCCGGGTTGGTCACCCGGCTGCCGCGCATGGCGAGTTCGCCCTGCTGGCGGGTGAGCACGGCGGTCCACGCGTTGCCGATCACCTCGCAGTCCTGCATGGCCAGTTGGCCGCGCGGGACGTCGACGGCGGGCAGGTCGTCGTCCTGCCCCTGGAGCACCAGGCCGGTGAGCTGGACGGCCTCGGTGAGCACCTGGACCACCGAACCGCGGCGGGGACTGATCCGCACGCTGCCCCGGACGTCCTCGGCGGTGATGCTCACCACCTTGGTGAGCACCAGGTTCTCGTCGTACCGGCCGGGGCGGACCGAGATCACCGCGCCGCTGCGGGCAGCCTGGAGGGCTTCGCCGATCGTGCGGTAGGAGCCGGGCTCCCGCTGCTCCGCACAGACCGTCAGCACCGGGCGCGACATGCCTGGGGTTCCCTTCGTCGTGGGGCGTTGTTGTTCGGGTTGTTCGGGTTGGTCTGGTGGTTCAGGGGGTTCGGGCGGGGTCAGGCCGTACAGGTGGCGCGGACGGCGGCGGCGGCGTGGTGGGCGAACGTCTCGGTGCTGCCCGACCAGTCCAGGCCGCGGCTGTGCAGCGTCAACGAGATCGGGCCGCGGTAGGAGAACGGGCCCTGGTTCACCCAACTTCCCCGGCTGGCGGTCTGGTTGATGGAGAACGAGCCGATCTGGCCGCCACCGCTCTGCACCGTGTAGAGGCTGGGGTTGCCGCCGACCTGCTTCACGTCGCCGCTGGCCGGGATGTAGACGGACAGGGTGCAGCTGCTGACCTTGTCCACGGTGAAGGTCCAGACCACCGAGTTGCTGTTGTCGTCCTTGTTCGCGTCGCCGGACATCGGCATCGAGGCGTACGTGCCGTTGCAGCCGTCGCCGCCGTAGCCGCCCGAGTTGTTGCGCCAGCCCTTGGTGCCCTGGTCGTACCAGCCGTTGGTCTTGTACTGGCCGCCGCCCGAGCAGTACGGGCCGGCGATCACGGTGACCGGTGCCGGCGGCTTGGCGGCGGCCGGCGGCGGCGCGGGCTGCTGGGCCGCCGGTGGCGGCGCGGCCGGCGGGTTCGCCGGGGGCTGGTTGGGGGCCGGGTTGGCCGCGCCGCCGCCACCCGTGCCGCCGGAGGCCGAGCCGCCCGAGGCGGCCGCCGCACCGCCCTGGGAGCGGTCCGTCCCGCCGCCCGGGGCGGGGTTGGCCGCGCCGCCGCCGGGACGGGCGGCCGTACCGGCACCGCCGGCGCCGTTGGGGACGACGGCGCCGTTGGGAGCCGAGGCCGCCTGGTCGCCCGGCGAGGGTGCGGCCGAACCGTCCGGCAGCGGGACCACCGCACCCGGCTGCCCGTCCGGCGGGGCGCCCCCGCCGGTACCGCCGTGCTCGTCGAAGCCGGGGACGTAACCGTTGCCGCCGTCCCCGCCGCCCTGCCCGTAGCCGGGCGGGACGTCGGCCTGGGCCGGCCCGTGCTTGGGGTCGTTGCCGCCCAGCTGGGTGACCACCACGGAGGTGCCGACCAGCACCAGGCCGACGGCGACGGCCGCGGCGATCATCGGCCGGGAGACCCGGCCGGGGCGCGGCCCCGGGTCCGTGGCGCCGTCACCGGCCGGCTCGGCGGACGCGACGGCGGCGAGTGCCACCGCCTCGGGCGCACCGGGGGCGGTCGAGGCCGCGACGGGGGACGGCAGCGGCGCCGGCCCGATACCCGTCGGCGCCGCGGACTCGGGCTCCGCCTCGGCCTCGGGCTTCGATCCGGCCTCGGGCTTCGGTCCGGTCCGTGCCCCGCCCGTCGCGGCGCCCGCGGCACCCGCACCGGCACCGGCAGCCGCAGCCGACGGCGCCGGGAGCACCGCCGTCGCGGCGCTCGCGGGCTCCTGCGCCGGCTCCGCCCGCTCCCCGGGGTCCGCCTCGGCCGCCAACGCCCAGTTCACCGCCGGGAGCTGGAAGCCGCCCGCCCTCCGCTCCGGCTCGCCGCGCTGCTCCTCGCCCACCATGCATCCCCTGCGTTCGACGACACTCCTGTGGGGAGCTACGGCCCGCGTGGCCGAACCGGTTCAGCCGGACCGGTTCGGCCGGCCGGCGCGCTTCAGGTCCCGACCGTCCAGACCGGCTCCGCGGCCGACTCCGGCGGGGACAGCACGAAGGACACCGCCTGTTCCAGCACCGCCGCCGAGGGCTGCGTCCACGGCTCGTCGAGCTGCTCGCGCACGTGGGCGAGCAGCTCGGGGTCGGGCGCCAGCCCGTACTCCTCCAGGTAGTACGTCACGGTGTCGGTCCAGATCCACCGGCCGTCGGTGCGGAAGCCCATCGGCACGACGCCGCGCCGCCCCGGGTCGACCACGTCGTCCATCAGCATCGGCGTCAGCAGCACCGTCGCCCCGGCCCGCAGGTACCGGGCGACGGCCTCGCGATCCGCGCCCGCCGCCAGCCGCGGCCGGTCCGGTGCGAACCCGGGCCCGGTCACCGGATCCACCGCGTCGAACACCGCCGCCAGCCGGAACCCGCCGTTCACCGTCTCGCCCATCCCCGTACTCCTCCTGCCGATCACCACAGCCCTACGTTCCGTCCGACGGCCGACCGGCGGCCCGGGGTTCACCGGGGCACGCGAGGCCGCCGCTGTCGGTGCCCTCTGCGAGGATCACCGCACAGTGACACGAGGAGGCGCCATGGGCACCTGGGGCATCGGCCCGTTCGAGAACGACACGGCCGCGGACTTCGCCGACGCCCTGGACGAGACCGCCGAGGACGCACGGGAAGCCCTGGTCCGCACGGCGCTGATCCGCACCGTCCGGACCCGGGACCACCTGGAGTACCGCGAGGGAACGGAGGCCGTCGCCGCCGCGGCCCTCATCGCCGCCCGGTGCCCGGGCGACGGACCGGTCACCACGAGCTACTGGCCCGACCGGGCGCTTCCCGTCCTCGCCACCGACCTGCGGCCGCTCGCCGTCGAGGCACTCGACCGCGTGGTCGCCGGGGCGTCCGAGCTCGCCGAGCTCTGGGACGAGGCGCCCGACGGCACGAAGTGGCGCCAGGCCGTCAGGCGCCTGCGCGCCGTGCTCGCACCCGATCCCGAGCCGCAGGACGCGCTGTTCGACCTCTAGGCGGCGCCCAGGTCCAGGGCGTAGCGGGAGGGGTCGGCGGGGCGGACGCGGTCGGCGGGGGCGACGGCGTCGCGGCGGGCGAGCCAGGTGCGCAGCCGGTCCGGGCCCGGGCGGACGCCGCCGATCTCGTGGAGCAGCACCCGGGCCGGACGGCCCTCCTCCGGGGCGGCCGGCTCGACCTCGACCACCTCGAACTCCGTGCCCGGGGCGAAGATCACCGTCGGCTGGTCGCCCGGACCGCCGAAGGCCGAGCTGCGGCGGCCGCTGACGGACCAGATGGCGAACTCGATCCCGATGTCCTCCCCCAGATCCGCTCCGGGCGCCGCCAGACCGGTCACCGGGGCCCGCTCGGTCAGCACCGCGCCCGGGGCGTACCCGGCGAGGTCGCAGTCCTGCGCCGGGCCCGCGACCAGCACACCGCCGTAGTGGCTGGGCAGCCGCCGCAGGCCCGCGGCCAGGCAGCGCAGGTACGGGCCGTAGGGGCCGGGCGCGCCGGACCGGGCCGCCGCGAGGAGTTCGGCGCGCGGGGCCAGCGGGCCGCAGTCGCCGTGCTGCAGCAGGACGGCGACCAGTTCGGGGCCCTGCTCGCCCTCCTCCGCCCGGGCGCGCAGGGCGGGCAGCCGGGAGGCGACGTCCTCGGCCCGCCGCGCCAGGCGCTGGTAGGCGGGGCCGAGCCGGGCGGCCAGGGCAGTGGGTGAGGCTTGCGGGTGGGTGGGGGAAGAGCACCAAAAGCGCGTCCGGGGATGTCGGTGGGGGCTCA
>NZ_JBHVJT010000014.1:104485-137619 GCF_042798815.1 Kitasatospora sp. NPDC057738
GTCCTCGGCGGGGGTGGCGGGCCCCGCCGAGGACGGCGCGGGCGGGGGCGTCACGGGCGCCACCGGTGTCACGGGTTCGGGGACCGGGTCGGGCTCGGGGACCGGGTCGGGCTCGGGCTCGCGGACCGGGTCGGGCTCGGGCTCGGGCTCGGGCTCGGGCTCGCGGACCGGCTCGGGCTCGGGAGCCGGACCGGCCTCGGGGGCCGGGGCTTCGGGGGCCGCCTCGGGCTCCTCGCCGATCGCCTCAGGGAGCAATATTGTTCCTTCGCTGATTTCCCCCGGGGTCTCCGCCACGAAGGCCCCGCCCGAGGTCGACACCCTGGCGGCGGGCTCCGGCACCGTCACCGGTTCGGGTTCGGGATCGGGCACGGCCACCGGCGCAGGCTCCGGCTCCGGCTCCGGCTCCGGCTCCGGCTCCGGCTCCGGCTCCACCGCAGCCTCGGCCTCGACCTCGACCCGGGGCCACGGCTCCACCGCCGCACCTGCCGCCACCGACTCCGCCCCGATCCAGTCCAGCCCGTACAGCCGCGCGCAGAACCGCCCCACCGCCGCCGACTCCACGTCCAGCATCCCCGCCACCGCGAGCCCGAGCCGCGCCGCCCCGGTCGGGAGCGAGCCCAGCAGCGCACCGAGGTGGTCCCAGACCGTCTCCGGCACCGGCCGGCCCGGCGTGCCGACGACCAGCACCGGCCGCGCCGGGTCCGGCCGGCGCAGCCGGGGGCCGCGGTCCGCGGCGGCGGCCGGGCGCAGCCACAGTCCGGCCGCCACCGCCTCCAGCTCCCAGCCGGGGAAGGCCGGGTAGCGGGCCGTCCCGGGGGCCGGGGGCAGGTCGGGGCGGGTGCGCCAGCCGACGGCGGTGACGGTGCGTTCGCTCGGGCGGGCGACCAGCTCGGTGAGGTACGGTTCCCAGCCCTCGCCGCCGTCCGCCGCCACGTGGACGGTCCGCACGTCGGGCCCGGCGGCCCCCGCCGCACTCACCGGCACGCCGATCGCCGCCCGCACCTCCTGCCCGAGTGAGGCCGCCAACACCGCCGCCAGTTCGATGAGTTCGACCGGTGCGGCCCACGGCGCGCTCAGCACGAGGTGTTCCGCCCGTCCGGCCGTCTCCTGCAGCAGCACCGCCGCGTTGGCCAGTTGGGCGCCGCTGGGCAGCGGCCCGGCCGGTTCGCCGATGATCAGCAGCAGCCCGTCCCGCGGTGCGGCGGCCCGCTCCAGCACGGCGGGCCGGGCGGGCCCCACCCCCGCCTCGGTGACCCAGAACGCCCCGCCGGCCAGCGGGGTGATGGTCGCGGCGGCGGGCCAGCGGCCGCCGAGCGGTTCCGCTCCCCCGCCGGGCCGGCAGCGCCACCAGGTCCCGTTCACGGCCGGCAGGGTGCCGTCCGGCTCGACGCTGACCACCGCGTCCGGCGCGACGACGGTCAACCCGCAGCGCCTGGCGAGCAGTTCGGCGGGCCGGCGGCCGTCCGGGCCGAGTGCCGCCAGCCCGGAGGCGGCCAGCACCAGCACGTCGGCGTCGCGTTCGCGCGCGGCCCGGGCGAGGTCGTCCAGCGAGGCCAGCAGCACGGGCGCCGCGTCCTCGGCGGCGGCGAGCAGCAGCAGGGCCCGCGGCTCGGCCCGTACCGGCGCCAGTGCCTCGGCCAGGCCGTCCGCCTCCGCGCCGGGCGGTGCGATCACGTAGTGCGGGCCGAGCGCCCGCAGCGTCGAGGCGCCCATCACTCCTCCTCCGCCAGCTGCCCGGTCTGCACCTGCACGGTCCGCCGCCGGGTGATGTACAGGCCGCGGCCGGCCGGGAACTGGCGGGGCTTGAGGTTGCCGAACAGGTAGCCCTCGGAGGGCGGGCAGGACATCAGCAGGGTGGGCGAGTTGACCTCCTGGAGCTTGCGGATCAGCGGGTCGCCCAGCGACCGCCCGATGCCGTTGGCGCCGCGCGCGACGACCACGTGGAGGCCGATCTCGGTGCCCTGGGCGAGGTCCTCCAGCAGCACGTTGAAGGGGTGGCCGCCGCTGCCCGAGCCGACCAGGTCGTAGTCGTCGACGAGGATGAACAGCTCGGGGCCGGTCCACCAGTCGCGCAGCCTGAGCCGGGCGGGGGTGATGTCGGCGGGCGGGACGCGGTTCTTCATCGCCCGGGACGCGCCGTCCACGATCTGGCGGAGCTTGTCGACGGCCACCGCGTAGCCGAGCCGGTACTCCTCCGGCACCGCGTCGTACAGGCCGCGCCGGTAGTCGACCAGCATGATCCTGGCCTCGGCCGGGGTGTAGGCGGTGGTGATGGCCTTGATCATCAGCCGCAGCAGGTTGGTCTTGCCGGATTCGCTGTCGCCGACCACCAGCAGGTGCGGGTTCTCCTCGAAGTCGTGCCACAGCGGCGAGACCTCGGTCTCCTCCAGGCCGATCGGCACCCGCAGCCGGCCCTCGGGGGCGGGCAGCCGCCCGGCGTCCAGGACGAGCGGCAGCATCCGCACCTCGGGGGCGCGCGGCCCGGTCCAGTGCGCGGCGACGGCGTCGACCAGGTCGGCGACGCCCTCGCCGAGGTCGTCGGTGTTCCCGGAGCCGTCGATCCTGGGCAGTGCGGAGAGGAAGTGCAGCTGCTCGTCGGTGAGGCCGCGGCCGGGCAGCTTGGGCACCTTGGCGGCGGCCCGCATGTTGATCATCGAGTCGACGGAGTCGCCGAGCCGCAGCTCGAAGCGGGTCTGCAGCTGGTCGCGCAGACCGCCGGTGATCTCGCCCCAGCGGGTGGTGCCGACGACCAGGTGGACGCCGTAGTTGAGGCCGCGCTGGGACATCAGGGTGAGCGGCTGGACGAGGTCGTTGAACTCCTGGCGCAGGGTGTTCCAGCCGTCGACCACCAGGAAGACGTCGCCGTGCGTCTCGTCGGGCAGCTCGCCCGCGGCCCGCCGGCGGCGGAAGGACGCGACGGAGTCGATGCCGAGCTCGGCGAAGTACTTCTCCCGGCGGGTGATGATCCCGTTGACCTCGGCCACGGTCCGCAGCACCCGCTCGCCGTCGTGCCGGCCGGTGACTCCGCCGACGTGCGGCAGGCCGCGCAGCGCGGAGAGCGTGCCGCCGCCGAAGTCCAGGCAGTAGAACTGGACCTCGCGCGGGGTGTGGGTGAGTGCGAGCCCGGTGATCAGGGTGCGCAGCAGGGTGCTCTTGCCGCTCTGCGGGGCGCCGGCGATGCCGACGTGGCCGCCGGCGCCGGAGAGGTCGGCGGTGAGCAGGTCGCGCAGCTGGTGGAAGGGGCGGTCGACCACGCCGACCGGCAGGCCGAGGGTGCCGTGCCGGGCCCGGTCCTCGGTGGTGAGGCCGCGCTCGGGGTGCGGTACGAGCGGCGGCAGCAGCTCGTCGAGGGTGGGCGGGACGTCCAGCGGCGGCAGCCAGACCCGGTGGGCGGGCGGCCCGGCGTCGCGGAGCCGGCCGGACGCGATCTCCAGCAGCGAGCCGGCCGAGACCTGCTCCTCCTCGGTCTCGGCCGCCGCCACCGGCAGCTGCCGGGGCATCACGTACTCGGTGCCGTACGCGACGACCTGCCCGGCGATGGCGGCCTGCTGGGCAGCACGGCGCTTGGGGCGGTACGGGCCGGAGACGTACGCGGCCTTGAACCGGGTGAGGGTGGAGATGTCGCTGCGCAGGAAGCCGTTGCCGGGCTGGGAGGGCAGCTGGTAGGCGTCCGGGACGCCCAGCACGCCGCGGCTCTCCATCGCCGAGAAGGTGCGCAGGCCGATCCGGTAGGACAGGTGGGACTCCAGGGCGCTCATCCGGCCCTCGTCGAGCCGCTGCGAGGCCAGCAGCAGGTGCACGCCGAGCGAGCGGCCGAGCCGGCCGATCATCACGAACAGCTCCATGAAGTCCCGGTGCGCGGACAGCAGTTCGCTGAACTCGTCGACCACCACGAACAGCGTGGGCAGCGGCCGCAGCGCGGTGCCGGCGGCGCGCGCGGTCTCGTAGTCCAGCAGCGAGGCGTACCCGGCCTCGCGCAGCACCTCCTGGCGGCGGACGAGTTCGCCGTGCAGGGCGTCGCGCATCCGGTCGACCAGGGCGGCCTCGTCGGCGAGGTTGGTGATCACGGCGGAGGTGTGCGGCAGGGTGTCCAGGCCGAGGAAGGTCGCACCGCCCTTGAAGTCGACCAGGACGAAGTTGAGCACCTCGGAGGAGTGGGTGACGGCGAGCGCCAGCACCAGGGTGCGCAGCAGCTCGGACTTGCCGGAGCCGGTGGCGCCGATCAGCATGCCGTGCGGGCCCATGCCGCCCTGGGCGGACTCCTTGAGGTCCAGGTCGACGGGCCGGCCGTCCGGGCCGAGGCCGAGCGGGACGCGCAGCCGCTGCGGGATGCCGCGCTGCGCCCAAAGGGCCTCGACGTCGTGGGCGTGCAGGTCGGGGATGCCGAGCAGGGCGGTGAGGTCGAAGTCGGTGGCGAGCGGTTCGGCGGCGTCGACGCCGTCGGCGATCCGGTAGCGGGCGAGCCGGGCGGCGAGGCGGGTCGCCGCGGGCAGGGGGAGTCCGTCGGGGCGGCCGAGGTCGGTGACGACGTCCTTGCGGTTGCGGTCGGCGCCGACCATGGTGAGCCGGCCGTCCTCGATCCGCAGCCGCAGGGTGGTGCGGGCCGGGCGCCACTCCAGGGAGTCGGCGAGGTCGATCAGGACGGCGTTGCGGTAGCCGGCCAGCGCGGCGCGGCTGCCGGAGTGGGCGCCGGGGCCGTCCAGGACCAGGACGGTGAACGGCTCGTCCCGGGCCGGTACGGCGTCCGGCTCGAAGCCGGGACGGCCGGTGAACTCCTCGCCGAGCAGCTGCTCGACCTCGCCGAGGCTGCCGGCGACCAGCCGGACCGGGCCCGCGCCGTCGGTGTCGGTCGGGTGCAGGGCGTGCGGCAGCCACTTGGCCCACTCCCACTCGGCCCGCCGCTCGGGGTCGGTGACGACGGCGATGCACAGCTCGTCCGGGCCGTGCACCACGGCGAGCTGGGCCAGCACCGCCCGCACCAGCGAGCGGGCGGCCTCGGGGTCGTCGGAGCGCAGCAGCAGGTGGGCGAAGCCGCGCAGGTGGATCGCCATCGGCTGGTCGGCGAGCGTGCCGTAGGCGTGGATGAAGCGGCGCAGCGCGTGGGCGCAGAGCGGCTCCAGGTCCTCCACCGGCTTGGTGGCCAGCGGAGCGAGCGGGGTCGCCAGGCGTTGGGCGCCGAGCGCGATCCGGACGTCGCTGAAGTCGGGGTGGGAGGCCCGTCGCTCCCACAGCCGGGTGGTGCCGACCAGCGAGCCCAGTTCGGACGGTGCCGGGTGCCGCCAGGCCAGGGCCTTGCGCTGGGCGTCGATCGAGCGGCGCACCTGACGGCGCATCTGGGAGAGGTAGCGCAGGTAGTCGCGGCGCTCGGCGCGCAGCTGCTGCTTGCGGTCGCTGGAGCCGCGGATCAGCTGGGTGACCAGCATCCCGACGGCGGACAGCGCCATCATGCCCATCGCGACGTAGCTGAGCATGCCGCCGCTGCCCTCGCCGCCGCCCGGGTGCAGGAACATGAACACCATCGACAGCGAGCCGAGCGCCATCGGCGCCATGCTGATCACGCTGGCCATGCCGCTCTGCTTCTCCGGCAGACCCGGCGGTTCCTGGAGCTGGATCTCGCCGTCCGGCATCTCGGGCCCCGGACGCCGGGGCGTCCGGTTGATCAGCTCCACGCTCACTCAGGGCTCCTTCTCACCACGGCCGTTCCCTCTGGGTGACGGACGGCACGGCACCGGAGGTTCAGCGGTGCGGGGTTCGGCCGCGGCACACCGGTTGAACGCAGCACGCCGGGCAGGCCGTTCATCCGGGCGGAGAGGCGGACCACCGCCCAGCGAACCGGAGGACCGGCGTGAGCAGCAGTGTCGTGGCAGGACTGTGCCGATTGAGGTTCCATGCGCCGGGGACGGCCTTCGAGCTGGCCGTCCCCGCCGATGTGCCCCTGGCCGACCTGCTGCCCGCCGTCCTCGGGCACGCCGGGCCCGGGCTCGCCGAGGAGGGCCTGGAGCACGGCGGCTGGGTGCTCCAGCGGCTCGGCGAGGAGCCGCTGGACGAGGAGCGCACCGCCGAGGCGCTCGGCCTGCACGACGGCGACGCCCTGTACCTGCGGGCCCGCCACGAGGCCCTGCCGGAGGTGCACTTCGACGATCTGGTGGACGGCGTCGCCACCGGCATGAACGAGCGCGGCGACACCTGGCGCCCGGCCCTCACCCGGGTCCTCTCGCTGGCCCTGGCGCTGACGGCGCTGGCGGCCGGCTGGGTGCTGCTCGCCCTGTCCGGCCCGGCCGCCCCGCGCGAGGCCGCCGCCGCGGCGGTCGCCGTCCTGCTGCTGCTCGGCGCGGCCAGCGCCTCCCGGGCGATGGCCGACGCGGGCGCGGGCGCCGCGCTGGGCGCCGCCGCCGTCCCGTACCTGGCGCTCGCCGCGCTGCTGCTGCCGAACGGGCCGGGCGGGTCCGGCGGGGGCGGCGGGGGCGAGCTGCTCGGCGCCCGGATCCTGGCGGCCTCCTCGGCCGGGGCCGGGGCGGCGGTGCTGGCCCTGGCAGCGGTGGGGGCGGCGGCGCCGCTGTTCCTCGGGGTGGCGCTGGTCGCGCTGCTCGGGGTGCTGTCGGGGGTGCTGGTGCTGGCCGGGATGACGCTCGCCCAGCTGGTGGCGGTGGTCGGGGTGGTGGCCGTGCTGGTCGGCGCCTTCGTGCCCTCGCTGGCGTTCCGGCTGTCCGGGCTGCGGCTGCCGATGCTGCCGCGCAACGCGGACGAGCTCCAGGAGAACATCGAGCCGGTCCCGGCCGCCGCCGTGCTGCCCCGCGCCCTGGTCGCCGACGACTACCTGATGGCCCTGCACACCGCGATCGGCGCCGTCTGCGCCGTCTGCCTGACCGTGCTGCCCTTCGCCGACGGCTGGGCCGGCCCGGCCGAGGCCGGCGCGCTGAGCCTGCTGCTCCTGCTGCACGGACGGGCCGTCGGCAGCATCCGCCAGCGCCTGGCCGTCCTGCTGCCCGGTGTCCTCGGCGGCCTGGTGCTGCTCACCCGCGCCGCCGCCGGTGCCTCCACCACCGACCGGCTGCTCCTGCTCGCGGTCCTGCTGACGCTGACGGCCGCCCTCCTCGTCGCCGCCTGGACCGTGCCGGGCCGCCGTCTGCTGCCCTACTGGGGCCGCCTCGCGGACGTCCTGCACACCCTGTGCGCGCTGGCCCTGCTGCCGCTGGCGCTCCAGGCCTGCGGGGTCTACCACACCCTGCGCGGCCTGGCCGGCTGAGCCGGGCGGGGATCCGCGGGCCCGTCACCGTCCCCCGGTGGCGGGCCCTTCCGCTGCCCGGCCCGGTACGGGCCGGCTCAGCCGAACGGGCGGAGCGGGCCGCCCCGGTCGCCGGCCCGCTCCCGGGCGTCGAGGGCCGCCCACAGGGGGCCGGGCTCCAGCCTCATCGCGGCCGGGGCTCCCGGGTTGACGACGATCCCGAGGCCGGGGGGCAGCCGTTCGAGCAGCGTGCCGGGGCCGACCACCGCGTGCCCGGGGCTTCCCGCGGCCTCCAGCCAGGAGCGCGCGGAGAACACGACCACGGCCGGTTCGCCGTCCGGGAGTCCGAAGCCGCCGACGGTGCCGAACTCGTCCAGCAGTACGGCGACCCGGGCCGAGGCGAGCGCGCGGTAGACGTCGTCGCCCGGCCCGTACCCGGTCGCGGCCAGCTGGACGGCGGCGTCGACCGGGTCGGTCGGTGCGGGCCACTCGCGTGCCAGCGGCGACGGGCGGTACTCCGCGTTCGGCGCGAACTCCTCGACGGAGCCGTCCTCGCCCGCACGCCACCGGCCGATCACCGCCCAGTCCGGTGGCTGCCCCTCGCCCTGCCAGTTCGGGTCGACCAGCCCGATCCACTGCCCCGGCGCGGCCCGGGCGGCGGCCAGGATCCGCTCGGGCACCGGCGCCATGTCGGGTGGCGCCGTGCCGGGTGGCGGCGTGGCGGCCGTCGGTTCGTCGTGGCCCTGTCCGGGATCGGTCATCGCGGTCCTCGCTGTCTGGTGGCTGTCAGTCGTCGGTCAGGCCGTAGTCGGGGTTCGGCGCGAAGTGCTCCGCCGTCTCGTCCCCCATCGGCTCGAAGTCCTCGTCGGCGCCGTCGTCCGGCGGCTCCACCCTGCCGTAGACGATCCACTGGCTCTCCGGGGGCACGTCCGCCTCCCCGCCGTCCAGGGCCCCCTGCTGCAGGGGGTGGTCCGGGGGGATGATCCGGACCGGCCGCCAGCGCAGTCCGGCGCCGAGCAGGATCTCGTTCTCGGCCGGGCTGTGCGAGACCTCCCGGAGGAACGCCCCCGGTGTCCGGTCGGGCAGCATCAGGTACAGCCGGATGAGCCGTTGGCCGAAGGCCCCGTGCAGCCGGCTGCCCGCCGAGACCGAGACGTACGTGGGCTCGGTGACGACCTGCCCGACCTCCAGGACGCCCGGGTGCAGCCCGGGTCCGACGTACGGCGCTCCCCTGCTCACCACGAGGTCCCCCGTCACCGGGCTCTGCTCGATGGAACTGTCCAGGTTCCCGATGACCTCCCGCACCGGGCCCGGGGGCAGGGCGGTGTGGTCCCGGCCCGCCATGGTCAGCTGCCACCGGATCTGCTTGACCTCGTAGTACGAGAACTGCTCGGCGACCTCGCCGTCCCCGGTCTCGCTCGGGGCCGTGTAGAACTCCAGTGCCCCGCGTTCCTCGTCGCTCAGCCCGCGGACGAGCTCCGCCATGGGTTCGAGCCCCTGCCGGTCGTAGTAGGCGTCGCGGCCGAGCCTCTGCTGGTCGGTCCCGAAGAGCTCCAGCTGCGCGAGGCGCTCCCGGAACGCCCGCGGCATCGCGTCGAACTCGGCCGTGCTCATGGTCCAGCCCCCGTCGCGCCAGAACAGGTCGGCGGCCTGGGTGCCGTCGATGCCCGCCAGGGCCCAGCCGGACGGGTCGGCCCAGACCTCCGGGTCGTGCTCCGGGAGCTGGTGGTGCCAGCCTCCGGGCGGCGCCGCGCTGTTGTCGGAGTCGGACCCCACCGAGGAGTCGTCGCCGTTCACGATGCTCAGCCCGCCCAGGCCGTTCAGGACGCTTTCGATGTCGTCGGCCGTGTGGTCGCCGACGTGCCCGCCCGGGTTCCCGTCCGCTTCCGCGGCGGGCTCCGTCAAGCCCATCGCCGCGGTCTGCTCCGGGCTCCGGTGGTCCGGCCGGTAGGCCTCGTTCGGGACGAACTCGACCGCTTCCGCGTACCGGCCGGTCTCGTGGTCCAGTTCGGTGCCGCGCACCAGTTCGACGCCGACGATGTACCGGCCGTCGATGCCCCCGGGGAACGCGACCTCCTGTTCCTCCTCCGAAAGGCCCGGACGGTTCAGGGTCTCCCGGACGTCGATGCCTCCCGGTGCGTCGATCACGTAGCGGTGCCAGGTCCCCCAGTCGACGTGCTGGGCCGTGCGGGAGCGCGTCGTGCTCACCAGGGCCGACGCCTCGTTGCTCCCCACGTAGTCCTGGACGTCGGGGTAGCGGTCCTCCTGCCTCGGCCGCATTCCGCCCCCGAAGACCTCGGGGTAGTCGACCATGTCGGAGCGGCTCCGCTCCCACCGGTACAGGTGGCCGGAGTCGTACCGCCACATCAGGGGCACGGACTGGGCCTCCCGCAGCGCGTCCAGGTCGACGTACCGGCTCGTCGCGACCGGGTTCGGGGGCTCCTGCGCGGCGGCGTGCGGGACGTCGTCCCTCGGCACCAGCGGGACCTCGGGCGCGCCGAACTCGGTGTCCAGGTAGGCGTTCCGCTCGTCGAGGGCGACGTCCAGCGGGCGCAGGTCGGGCCCGTGGTGGTGGTCCTCCGGCGCGCGGTACCGCTCGACCAGCCGGCCCTCCCCGTCGTAGCTGTCCACCTGGCCGTCGGCGAGGTAGCGGGTCTCCCCGCCGCCCGGGAAGCGGTGGATCTCCGTCCCGTCCGGGTGGCGGTGGATCTGCGTCCCGTCGGCGAGGTAGTGGACCTCGCGGTCCGCCAGGTAGTGGACCTCCCGGTCCGGGAGGAAGTGGATCTCCCGGTCCGCGAAGCGCTGGATCTCCGTTCCGTCCGTGAGGTGGTGGACCTCGCGGTCCGCCAGGTAGTGGACCTCCCGGTCCGGGAGGAAGTGGACCTCCTCCCCGGTGGCGTAGCGGTGGATCTCCACACCGTTCTCGTGGCGGACCTCGGGGCCGGACCGCGAGGAGCCCTCGCCGTTCCCCGTGTTGTCCAGCGCGCGTCGTACCGGCGCCGACTGTTCGGGCCGGCCGGCCGCCGGGGCGTGCGGCGGGGGCGTACCGCCCGGGGCGGCGCCGGCCGGGTCCGGGTGGAACGTCCGGAACAGCCCGGTCGACCCGTCCGGGCCCGGTTTGACGTACACGCTCGCGGTCGACGGACCGTCGGGGCCGCCCGGCCTGCCGCTGACGCCGGTGCGGCCGGTCGGCGCGTGGACCGGCAGTCCGGTCTGCCGGGCGACGGCCTGGGCCTGCTCGGCGGACTCACAGCTGAGCAGCGTGATCGAGGCCGGACCGCGGCTCGGGCCGCCGTCCGGGCCGCTGTCCGGGCCGCCGTCCGCGTCGGCGTTCACGCTCCGGTGCGCGTCGGCCGCCTTCAGCGCGAGGTCGGCGAGCCGGCGCTTGAGCAGGGCGCCGACCTCGGTGCCGGTGACCCCGTGGGCCTTGGTGCCGTCGGTCAGCGGGAGGTCGAATCCCTCCGAACGGCCGTGCGCGGCGAAGAAGTAGGTGTGCTTCCCGTCCCACGGCACCTGCTGCGGCACTCCGGTCGCGAAGCCGTCGGTGGAGCGCGGCACGAAGCTCGTGACCTCGCTCAGCCCGGGGTACAGCGTCGACCGCTTCGCCCAGTCGGCCTCGTCGAAGAGCGCCTGCCCGGTCTCCCGGCCGGTGGCGTCGGTGATGGTGTGGGTGAGCAGCAGCTCGTCGGGGACGGTCCGTCCGTCCGCCAGGCGCACCCCGCCGGAGGCCGGCCCGGTCTCCTCGGCGGGGTCCGTGGCGGGCTCGTCGCCGGCGCGCCGGGGCGGCGGCACGGCGGCCGTGTTGTCCGTCTCCTCGGACGCCGACTCGCGGGCCCGGAGGCGGACGTACGTGACGCCGTCCTCCGTCCGCGTCAGCGTGCGCTCGGTGACCCGCATCCGGGCCCCGGGCAGGAAGAGGACCTCTTCCTCCTCCATGTGCGAGGAGAACGGCGCGATGTCGCGGCCGTTGAGGCCGGTCGCCTCCAGCTCCAGCAGGACCCGGTACTCGTCCTGGCCGTCGTACTTCTTCATGAAGCCCAACGAGGTGCTCTCGTTGGTGCTGAAGCTCGCGAACGTCCGGTGCAGGATGACGTCGCCGCCGTACTCGGGCCCGGCGGGCCGGCCGGTCGGCCGCATCGGGTCCTCCAGGGTGCCGTCGCCGCGGAACAGCGTCCCCGTCGCCGCGGGCAGCAGCCGCAGCGCGTCCGCCAGCAGGTGGCTGTGCAGCTGCATCTCCCGCTGGATGCCCGCCAGTTGCTCGGCGGTCAGGGAGTCGGCGAGACTCCACGGTTCGGTCCTCGCCCGCATGCCCTCGTGCAGCTCGGGGATCCCGGTGATCGAGCCGGGCAGCGCGGTGCCCGGGTCCCGGTAGTGCTTGGCGATCAGCGCCGCGATCTTCCCGCGGAGCGCGGGGACGGCGCCGGGGCCCGGGTTCTTGAGCAGCACGTTGATCAGCGAGTAGGCCGGGCCGGTGTAGGTGTACAGCGCCACGAAGTGCGCGGGGCCCAGCAGGTCGGTCACGTCCGTCGCCCTCGCGACGCCGTTGCGGGCCATCCACTGCAGGTACGGGGGCGCCCCGAGTCCCTCGTCCGGGTTGGTCTCGGTCAGCGACTCCCAGCGCCGCCGCGTCTCCTCCAGGACCGTGTCGTTCACCTCCTTCGAGGTGAGGGCCCACTCCAGGTAGGTGCGCTCGTGCGGCAGTCCGGCCGTCAGCTCCGCCGGTGCCGGGTGTTCGAAGGCCGGCCTGACCGGCCCGTCCCAGCCCTCCACCGGCGGGCGCAGCTCGGCCGGCGGGACACCGGGCACGTTCCGGTACAGCTCGGCGCCGTCGGTGTACCGGTGGCCGGGGAAGGCGCCGGCGAGCCGCATGCCCGCCACCACCTCGTGCAGCGAGTGCTCCCCGCCCGTCAGCAGCCAGCCGTACAGCGCCCGGGCGAACAGGTCGTGGTCGCCCTGCTCGAGGAGCCGGTACGCCCGCATGGCCTCGGCCGCGACCCGGGAGGCCGCGCCGTCCGCCGTCCTGATCCCCAGCTCCCGCAGGTCCGCCTGCCGGACGGCGTCGGCCCGCAGGGCCGCGGAATCGTCGAGCCGGAACCGCTCGTCGCGGGCCAGCCGGTGGAACTCCCGCATCACCTCGTGCAGGCTCCCGCCGGTGACGAGGTGGGCGGTGCCCTCCGCGCCGGTGGCCTCGGCGATCCGGCGCAGCGCCGCACGGGCCCGGTCGACCACCCGGGGGTCGCCCGCCGTCCACGCTCCGAGCTCCCGGTCGAAGGCCTCCGCGTGGTGCCGGTACCGCGGCTCGTCGAAGACCGTGTGCCGTACGACCGCTGCCGTGGGCGGCGGCTGGGCACCGGGGAGCACGACGGGCGGGGAGCCGTCGCCGGGGTGGAGCTGCTGGTCGAGCGGCGTGGCGGGGTCGAGCGGCGTGTCGACGCCGAACTTCACCGCTCCGTCGATCCCGCCGTGGACGTCGCCCCGGTCGGCCTCCGGGTACGCCGCCCTGCCGTCGTCGTTCAGGTAGGCACCGAGGTCCACGGTCCCGTCCTGGGCGATGCGCTGCCAGTTGCCGCCGCGGACGATCACCGGACGGCCGTGCGCGTCCATCCCGACGCCGGAGGTGACCACCAGGTGGCCCCGGCCGCCGCCCGCCGCACCGGCCGCCGCGCCGGCCGCGGGAGCCGGCGGGACGAACCAGACCTGGCCGTCGGCGGCGTAGGCCACGGCCTTGGGCAGCCGGGCCCACACGTGCTCCATGACCTCGCGCACGTACTCGCGGTCCGGCCGGACGTTGAGGTCGCAGGCGACGAAGCGCACCGGCTTCTCGCCGTCCCAGCCGTCCTCCTCGTAGAGCTTGAGCAGCCCGCCCGCGACATCCGCCGGGGCGACCATGACATGGCCCATCACGGGCACGCCGTCGGCGGTGTGCATGGCCAGGGTGAGGTAGTCGTTCGCGTGCGGGAGGTTCGGGAAGACCGACTCGGTGAGCGTCCGCCAGTCGGCGTGCCGGTCGCCGACCCAGTACAGCGCCTGGGACTCCAGCACGGTCAGCTCGGGGGCGGGTTCGTACCCGGGGTCGCGCCAGCGCTGCTCGACCTCGGTGACGGCCACCGCGCGGCCGGGGCGCTTGAGCCTGTCGACCACGTCGACCAGGGTCCTCAGGTCACCCGCGTCGACCTCGCCGCCGCCGTCGCCCTTCAGCGTCCGGACGTAGTCGACCAGGTCCGCCCTGGTCACCTGCTGGTCGGCTGGCAGGTGCAGGGCCTCGCGGACGAGGTCGGCGGTGCGGCGCAGCCTGGTGAGGTGCGCCAGGGTGATCCGCTCGGTGCCCTGCTGCAGTTCCTGGGCGAGCTTGGCGGTGCGCCAGGCGTTCATGCTCGCCTCGCGGCGGGCCGCCTCCCCCGCGACCAGGTCGGTGACCCGGCCGGCGAGCGGGCGCCCGTGGTCCGCTCCGATGTACTCGGCCAGTGGCCACAGGTCGTCGTGGGTGCGCAGCTCGGGGACGTTGGCGAGCCCGGCCAGGGCCTCGTGCAGCCGCTGGTCCGCGTCGCTCGCCTTCGGGAACGGCGAGGGCGTGGTCCGCTCGGTGGCCTCGATCTGCACGTACGGCTCCCGCAGCGGGGACTGGAGGAGTTGCCGCCCGCCGAGGTCGAAGGTGCTGCCGGGCCGGATCAGGACCTCGGCCTCGCCCTGCTTGTCCGAGAACGGCTGGATGTCGAAGGCGCTGCCGCCGCCGCGCACCGAGAAGTGCAGCAGGGCGCGGTAGGTGAGCGGGAGTTCCGTGCGGGTCTGCATGAACATCATCGCCGTCCGGCGGTCCATGCTGGTGCTCACGAAGTCGGGGTTGCGGAAGGTCTCTCCCCCGTAGGAGGGCGACAGCCGCCTGCCGACCGGTCCCGGCAGGCCCAGGACCCGGTCGCCGCGCCAGAGCTCGCCGGAGTACGGGGGGAGCTTGGCGAGCGACTCGGAGATCAGTTCCGCGTGTGCGATCAGCTCCCGCTCGATCTGCGGGAGCCGCTCCTTCACGGCGCTCTTCAGGGCCTTCCAGTCGTCGGCGGTGCGGTTGCGGGGCAGCTTGGTGAGCAGTGGTGCGAGCACCTGGTCGTGCTTGAGGATCGACGGCAGGCGGGCCGGGTCCGGTGTGCGCAGCAGCCCCGAGATCTGGACCTCCAGGGCCCGCTGCCGGGTGAGCGGACCGAACCTGAGGGCCACGTTGATCAGCGCGTAGGCGGGGCCGGTGTAGACGGCCAGCGCGTCGAAGTGCGCGGGGGTCAGCCGGTCGAGCACCTCCCGCGCGCTCAGCGGGTTGCGGCCCAGCCAGTCGGCCACGACCCGCGAGGCCCGGGTCGGGTCGTTCGCGGCCAGCGTGAACCCGTCGCGGTTGCGCTGCGCGTTCTCCACCACGTCGTCCCGCCAGCCGCCGTCGGCGCGCGGCTTGTGGAGCAGGTCGTGGTAGGCCGCCTCGTGGGGCAGCATGCCGTCCTCGCCCAGCAGCGCGCGCACCTGCTGCTGCGGTATGCCCGGGATGTGCTGGTACAGCGTCGAGACGTCGTCCAGCGCGTTCGGCGGGAGCGGGGGCAGTTCGTCCAGCAGCTGCGCGCCCTTGAGGATCTCGTACAGCGAGTGGTCGCCCAGCGGCAGCATCCAGCCGGTGAGGGCCAGCAGCATGTCCTGCGGTGCGCTGTCCACGACCTTGAGCAGTCGGAAGGCGTTCAGCATCTTCGCCGTGGTGGCCGAGATGCCGGTGCTGAGCGGCATGCCCTTGTCGCGGTGGGCCTCGCCGTACCAGGCGGACTTCTCGTTGAGCATGTAGTGCGCCCGGCCGGGCTTCCACGTCAGCGCCTCCCCGTCGCCGACGCCCTGCTGGTACGCCAGTTCCCGGGGGCTCAGCGGCATGCCGCGGTCCTGGAGGCCCTGCGCCGTCAGGTCGTTCGGCGGCACCGGCTCACGGGCCTGGCGGGCCTTCAGGCTGGCCAGGTACTCGGCACCGGCCTTGAGCGGTTCCGTGCCCTGCTTGATGACGGTGCCGGTGCCGAAGTGGTCCTTGGCGAACATGGTGTTGAGGCCGGGCAGGATCTCCAGCACGGAGCGGGTCCCGCTCCGGAGGAAGTCCTGCTGGGCCGCCAGCTCGCGCAGGTCCAGTCCCATCGCCTCGGCCGTCGCCGTGGGGTCGGGGGACTCCAGCATCCGCTGGAGCACCTGCTTGAGGCCGAACGGGGAGTCCTTGACGTAGGCCGCGTTGTAGAACGCGGTCAGCAGTTCCCGGGTGTTGCCGGTCCGCATCATGGTGCGGAACTCCGCCAGGCCGAGCTGTTCGCCGACCTGCCCGGCGGAGCCCTCCTCCGGCTTCCTGTCGGTGTTGAGGAAGACCTGGTAGAGCTCCCCCTCCGGGGTCTCGGGGTGGGCGGCCCGCAGGGCGTCGTAGAGCCGCTGGACGGCGTTGCGGGCCGCGGCCTGCGCCTGGGGGTGCGCGAAGGCGTAGGCACCCAGCCGCGCCTCGAACTCCTCGGCGCGCCGCCGGTGTTCCGGGGTCGCGTGGAGCGCCTGCTTGGGGACGCCGAGGGGCTGGAGGTCCCGCTGGTCGACGACCGGGTGCTGCGCCGTGGCCTCGGCGAGCGGCTGCGGGTCGTGCAGCTGCGGGCCGTGGACCTCGACGACCTCCACGACCGGCCCGTGGGCCGGCGGCGGGGCGTGGTCCGGCGGCGGGGCGTGGACGCCCGCCCCGTTGTCGACGGTCGGGGTGTGCGCCCCGGCGCCCTCCACGGGCAGCCTCAGGTGGAGCCACTGCCCGCCCGCTTCGAGCCGGGGCCGGCCCGAGGCGTCCCAGCCGACCCGCGAGCCGACCACCAGGTGGGTGCGGCCCTGGTCCTGGACCACCCAGACCTTGCCGTTCCCGACGTACGCCTGCAGTTCCACGCCTGGAAGCCGCTCACGCAGGGACCCCAGCACCTGGGTGACGTACTCCTGGGCGTCGCAGGCGACGAACCGCAGCGGGCGGCCGTCCCACTCGCCGGTGGCGTGGAGCTCCGCCAGCGACTGGGCCAGGTCGTCCGGGTGCAGGGGCCAGCCGTTCCAGCCCGGCGCTCCGTTCTCCGTGACGGCGTGGTAGGCGATGGTGAAGTAGCGCGGGTCCTCCTCGATGGACCGTACGCTCCGCTCCAGGTTCTCGTGCGTGGCCTGGTCGGCGAGCGGGTCCCGCAGGACGCGGACGCCGCCCTCGTGGTGCGGGGTCAGGGCGCGGGCCACCTGGATTCCGACCTGGCGCCGCGGCACGGTCAGGCCGTCCGGGTGCTCGGGCGTGAACTGCGTCCAGTGGTCCGCGGGCGAGACGCCTGCCCTGGTGTCGGCGTGCGGGATCTCCAGCTCGACGGGCAGCAGCCCGGACAGCGACCGGTTGCCGCCGGAGCCCTGGTCGGCGGGGTCGCCGCCCCTGTGGAGGGTCAGTTCGAGCTGGACGTAGCCCGTGTAGCGGGCCATCGGGGTGTTCGCCTTGGCGTTGGCCACGTACCGGCCGCCGGCGTCGGTGACGGTGCCCGTCCGCCCGCGGTAGGCGCCTCCGAGCAGCAGCGAACCGGTGCCCTCGACCAGGGCCCCGAGGTCGGCCTGGGCGCCGACCTGGCCGCGCAGGTTCCACTGCCGGCCGGTCAGCTGCGTGCTCCGGTTGCCGCCGCCCGACTCGTTCGCCGGGCTCAGCGCGGCCCCGGTGCTGTCGCCGTGGTGCTCCAGCTGGACGAGGGAGGCCTTGACCGTCACCTCCGCGTCGTCGACGAACCAGCGCCGGCCCGAGGAGGGGGTGCCGATCGCCCGCTGCGGGCCGACCTCGGCGCCGGCTCCCGGGTGGGCGCCGACCGCCGGGGCCAGCAGGGAGGAGAGCTGGGCGTGGCTCAGGCCCGCGGTGACGACGGGCTCC
Organism: Kitasatospora sp. NPDC057738; assembly: GCF_042798815.1. NCBI lineage: Bacteria > Bacillati > Actinomycetota > Actinomycetes > Kitasatosporales > Streptomycetaceae > Kitasatospora > Kitasatospora sp. NPDC057738. The sequence continues at coordinate 121,618 of NZ_JBHVJT010000014.1, forward strand.
AGCCGCTTCCAGGTGCCCCCGCCGAAGAAGCGCGGCCCCTCGGTCCGCAGGAGGCTCCGCAGGCCGGCGGTGTCGCCGACCCAGCGCAGCACGTCCCCCGGGCGCAGGCCCGAGGTGAAGACCTCCGCCGGCGGCACCCGCAGATCGCGCGGGAGGGAGGGGCCGCGCCGCTGCCCGGGCCCGGTGGCGTCCGCGGTGGCGCGGGCGGTCTCGGTCAGCACGTCGGCGTGGATGACGGCCTCCGCGACCGTCCGGCGCAGCCGCCACTGCGGGACGACCGCGTTCCCGGCCTCGGCCAGGTTGCGGACGACCGCCTGCGTCCTGGAGAGGGCGGATTCGGGGACGACCCGCACCGGCCGGGCGTCCAGGGGCAGCGGAACCGCGGGACGCCGCTCCATCACCACCGACAGCCGGATCGTGGCCCGGTGCGCCTCGGCGGCGAGCTTGGTCTTGACGGCCGTTCCGGTCACCAGGACGTCCCGGCCGTACTCCAGTGCGTCCGTGCGCCGGGTGTGGGTGACGCCGCCGCCGATCACGGCGGACACGCCCGTGCCCACGGTCCCCAGCACGGTGAGCCCGAGCGAGTCGGCGTGCCCGCTGCCGGAGTTGGTGCCGGCCTCGGAGCTGGTGAAGGCGGTCTGGGAGCTGGCACCGATGTTGAACTCGACCTGGGGCGCGTCGCCGGACTTGGTCATCCGGTCCACCGAGGCGGTGATCCGCACCGTGCTGCGGCCGTGCGTCAGGACGATCTCGTGGCCCGAGGTCATGGGCTTCAGCAGCGGGTGCAGCCTGTCGAAGTCGAGGGCGTCCAGGAGCCGGGTCCGCATCCCCTCCCAGTCCCGGCCGAGCACCGCCCGGCCCTTCGGCGCCAGCTCGGCGACCACGTCGGCCACCGCCCGCGGCCCGGTGCGCACCGTTCCGTCCGCGGCCTCCAGGTGGACCCGGGTGACGATGTCCGAGGAGCCGAGCCGCTTGTCCGGGAGCTGCAGGACCGCCGGGTTGTCGTCGGCCGGGGGCCGGACCACCTCGCGGTGCGGGGCCGCCACCAGGACCGGCGCTTCCGCGGTCGCCCCGGCCAGCGACCGCTGGAGCGTTCCCGGCACGAACCGGACCGTGAACACGGCGTCCCCGTCGAACAGTTCGGCGGTCTCCACGCTCTTGCCGCGGCTTCCGGTGCCGCCGGTGCGCTCGATGGTGAGGCCGCGCGCGCTGTCCCGGGTGTGGGCGTACTCGCCGGTGACGCTCACGTGCGGGACGGTGCCCTTGAGGGAGACCCCGCCCCGCCAGCGGCTGAGCCGGTCCCAGCTGTAGCCGACGACGGTGCGCTGCTGGCTCCCGAGCTCGAACTCGAAGCCGTCCACCGTCCGCCGGTGCCGCAGGGCCAGCGGGGCGACGGTGACCTCCACCGTCCCCTTCCAGCTGCCGGTGTCCACCGACACCTTGAGGCTGCCGCCCCGGCTGAGCCGGGACAGCGAGGCGGTCAGGCCGGCCGCGTCCAGCCGGGCGGCGAGCCGGGCCGACGCGTGGGCGGAGACCGGGCCGGCCGTCCCGAGGACGCGGTGGACCTCCTCCAGGACGGACGGGCCGCGCCGGCCGACGCTGAGCACCACGTCGGAGTGGCCGAGCTTGTCGGGGACGCTCAGGTGCTCGGGGGCCTGCCCCGCGGGCTGCGGCTGCGGGGCGGGCGGGTCGGCGGGCGGGGGCACCGCTTCGTCGAAGGGGTTGGCGATGACCCGGTCGGGCCGTTCCCGGGGCTCGGTGTGCGCCTGCTCCATGCTCAACGCGGCGTCCAGCGCAACCGGTTCGCCGTGCGGCCTGCCGTTCAGCGTCAGCCGGAGCTCGAACGTCGCGTCGTACAGCACCTGGGCGCTGCGGTACTTGCCGTTCGCGTAGCTCTTGGCCGAGGCGCCGCCCCGCCAGCCGTCCCGGTCGCGCACCTCGTGCTGGACCGTGGCGGTGCCCTGGAGGGTGTCCGTGAACGGCTTGCCGTTCCCGTCCAGCACGTTCTCGCGGGTGTGCACCGGCCCCTTGCCGAAGGCCTGGGCCGAGACGTTCCTGCTGTCGGAGTTCAGCAGCCGCTTCGACTCGAAGGTGGTGCTCTCCCGGACGGGGTTGAGGTCCGCCGACGCCTGCTCCCGCCGGTACGTCAGCGAGGTGACGTGGGCGGTGACGCCGATGCCGAGCCTGCTCAGCGGGCCGAGCGTGACGGCGGGGCCGCGCAGCGGGACCTCGTGGGTCATGCCCACCAGGTGGGCGCCGACGGCCGCCTGCGAGAACGCCCGCAGGACGTCCTCCCTGACCCCGCGCCACGTCTTCGCCCCCAGCTGGGCGAGGCCGATCTCGTCCACCCGGGCGTGCAGCGGTGCGACGCTGTGCACGTCACGGACGACCGTGGTCACGGGCAGGCCGGTGTAGGCGGCCGAGCCGTGCCAGATCCCGGTCGGCGGGTGCGGGACCAGGGTGCCGGGGGGCAGCGGCGCGTGGTCCGGGTGCGGGGCCGGGTTCTCCTGGCCCGGCGTCGGCGGGGAGGTCTCCGCCCGGTCGACGACCACCCGGAAGCCGAGCCCGGCGTCGACGGAACGGGCCGGGCCGGGCCGCCGGGTGCCGAAGGGGCCGAATTCGACCTGGATCCGCGCCTCGCCCTCGAACACCACCGCCGCCGTCTTCACCTTGGTGCCCAGCGACAGTTCGTCGCCGCCGCCGTTCAGCGTCACCCGGTCCCGGCCGGTCCCGGCGCCTGCGCCGGCGCCTCCGCCGCCGTTCTTGGCCGACCCGGTCGCGCTGAGCGGCAGCGGGAACTGCCAGCCGGTGCTCGTGGTGTCCTGCTGGACGTGCGAGCGGGAGGTTCCGGTGGCGATGTTGAACTCGGTGGCCGGCAGCTCCGCCGTCTGCCCGATCGTGTGGATCCGGGCGTTCTTCAGGGTGATGACGGCCCTGGGGCCGACGAGGCCGTCCACCTCGACGGTCAGGGTCTCGCCCGACATCAGCGCCTTGAGGTCCTGGTGCAGCGCGCCCAGGTCGACCTCGTCCAGCAGCTTGGCCTTCAACGCGGGCCAGGCGCTGCCGAAGTGCTCCCGCGCCTGGGTCTCGAAGCCCGCGACGAACGCGGCGATGCCCTTGCCGCCGGCACCGGGTGCGTTCAGGTCGGGGAGCTGGATGCCCTCGGGCCCCTCGACCGGCTCCGGCCGGTGCCGCAGTGCCCACACGTCCGTCACGATGTGCGAGCCGGACAGCCGCCCGCCCGGGCCCGCCCCGGGCGGCGGGAGGAGCGGGAGGTCGACCGGCCGCGGAGCTCCGGTCTCCCGGAGCGGAACGGCGACCTGGGCCCACACATCCACCGGTCCGATCGGTCGCGGGACGGCTTCCGGGGACACGTCGGTGCCGCGGTGGGTGAGGTCGAGGAACCGCGCCGACAGGTGGAAGACGGTGTCGAACAGCGCGGCGGTCTCCGAGGTCTTGCCGCGGGCCACCGTCCGGCTCGCCTGGGCGTCGGTCGTCCCGTGCTGCCGGCCGTACCGGTAGCCGACGGTCTCGGTGAGGTCGGCCGGCTTGCCGAACTTGAACTTCGCCTGGCCGCCCACGTTCCCCTGGAGCAGCCGGTCCCCGGTCACGCCGACCGAGGTCTGCCGCTCCGAACCGTACTCGAACTCGAAGTTGTCGGCGGCCCTGAGGAAGGTGCTGTTCCCGAGGTCGGCCCCGACCCGGACGGTGCCGGTCCAGGCGCCAGCCGAGAACGGCACGTCCCACACCTCGCCCCGGGACAGCGCCGTGAGCTTCGCCTGCAGGGTCTCCGCGCCGAACAGGCTCTCGGCCAGCGTCCTGGCCGCCGGCTCCTCACCGTGCAGCACCGCGGCGAACCGGCGGGTGAAGTGGTCGAGGAGCTGGGTGCGGGTGCTGCCGAGCCCGATCAGCACGTCCGAGGACGCCAGTCCGTGCTCGTCGATCCGCGACGGACGGGCGGGCAGCTCCGGGCCGACGACGGTGCGCACGACACCGTTCAGGTCGGTGACGGTGTCACCCGGCTGCAGGACCTCCAGGGGAGCGTGCTGCCCCTGGTCGTGCTGCTCGACGACCGTCTCGTCCACCGGCGCCACGGATTCCATGAACTCCCGGAACCCGGTGAACACCTCCTCCTCGCTCGGCCGGACGACCGTCGCCCGCTCCCGCGTCGCGGAGTCCATGAACTCCCGGAAGCGGCCGAACAGGTCCTCCTCGTCCAGCCGGGCGACGGTCCTGCGCTCGCGGACCGCGGAGTCCATGAACTCCCGGAACCCGGTGAACAGCTCCTCCTCGGCCTCGGTCCGGCCGACCTGGTTGGCCGGCTCCGGATGGTCCGCCCGCGGGTCCGTCCCGAAGAGGCGCTCCAGCAGCGGCACCAGCTCGGGCACGTTCTCCCGCACCCACGGCGCACCGTTGTTGCGCGGCGCCCCGGTCGACGGGTCACTGCCGTGGTTGTGCCCGAAGTACGCCGTCACCAGCTGCGCGAAGAACTCGTGCTCGTCGCGCGCCGAGTAGTTCCCGACCCGCTCGCCGTTCCCGTCCCGCAGACCGCCGTCCGGCCAGGCCGTCACGGACTCCTCGCCGAACAGCTCCGCCAGCGCGTCGGAGACGCTCCGGTCCCGGAAGGCCTGCCCGACCAGCTCCCGCTGCGCCTCGGTCAGACCGAACTCGTGGATCGCGTGCGCGAGTTCGTGCGCCGACGTGGAGTACCCCTCGGCGTACGCCGGATGCTCCCCCACCGGCGTCCGCGCACCGAGCAGGTTCTCCTCCGTGATCAGCACGGTCCCGTGCCCGCTGGAGCCCCGCACGACCGACCAGTCACGCCCGTCACCCGTGCCGTGCCCGGACGCCGCGAAGCCCGGGACCTCCGTCATCGGCACGTCACGCGGCACCACCCCGACCCGCAGGCCCGCCGCCACCAGCCGCTCCGCGACCTCCTTGTTCGCCAGCATCCGCGCCACCAGGTCCTCGGCCGTCCGGCGCGCCGCGACCGGCTGGTGCGTCCGGGGGTCGACGTCGACGAGCAGCCTCGCCGCCGCCTGCGCGAAGTCCTCCGGCCCCAGCTCGTCCCGCAGACCCGCCATGAAGGCCTCGTCCGCCGCGAGTTCGCGCCGGTCCTCCGACGAGAGGTGCTCCAGCACCTGCACCCACTCGTGCAGCGGCCCCGGCACCGGCATCTCCCCGCCGCCCAGCCCCACCGGCGGCCGGCCCGGCGCGACCTGCCCGTCCTGCCCGGTCGGCGCGGGCGCCGGGAACGTCGGCGACGGCTGGGACGGCGGCTGCTGCATCGCCGTGTCCGTCGGCGACGGCGGCCGCGTCGCCGTGCCGGGCGGCGGCGGGGTGGGGGCCGGTCCGGTGAGCCGCAGGTCCGAGGAGAGTTCCGTCGCGACCTGGTCGGCGGGAACCCCCGAGTAACCGGCCGGCATCTCGATGACCACGGGCACCATCTGCACGCTGCTGCCGCTCTGTCCCGCATCGGACTTGACCATCATCCACGTACCGCCCGTGGCGACCACCGGGAAGCCGTGGGAGTCGTAGCCGGTCGAGGTCGAAGCGACGAAGGTCCGGCCGCCCCCGGGAGGCAAGGGATCGCCGATGTGCCGACCGGGGAACGGCACGAACCAGAGGTCCTCCTTGGGTGCCCGAATGGTGACGTGCACGTCCCTCATGGAGAGGTACACGTGGAGTGTGGCCAGGTACACGCCGGCCTGCGTCGCACCCAGCCGGGGGACGGCGAGCTCGATGTCCCCCGTCCCGCTCCAGTACCCGTGCTTCTTGAGATCCGCGATCAGGCGGGCCATCTCCCAGGAGGTGACCTGGTGCCCGTCGACCGTCGGGAAACCGTCCGCATCGGCGCGGCCCACGATCTCGAACGTCCTGGACGAGCTCTCGACGTACCCGAACTCCGGCAGCACCGTGCCGTCCAGCACCCAGCCGTGGAACCCGCCCGAGGTGTCCGTGAGCGGCCGGCCCTGCTGGACCCAGTCGTCGCCCGGCAGTCGGTGCACGACCGGACCGGGCACCGGCGGCAAGGTCGGCGGCACCTGAGCGCCCGGTCCCGTCTGCTGCCCCGCCGCGGCGTTCCCGTCCACCTCCGGCGATCCGTGCGCGGTGTTCCCGCCGTCCTCCAGCAGGTCGTCCAGCTCGATGATCCTTCCCTCGGGCTCCTGCCCCGGCCCGTGCACCGGTTGGTCGTCGGCCGGGTCCGGATCGAGGTGCGTCTCCCAGGAGGTGACCTCGGTGCCGAGCCCGACGGTGTGGGGTGCCGGGCCCACGAGCGGCAGCCCTTCGCCGTTGCTCACCCTGAACTCGGTCTTCTCGTCGGCGAAGTACGGCCCGAGCTTCTCCGGCCGGCTCCCGTGCTCCAGCCAGACCCAGTTTCCGGGACCGGCGTACACCCGCTCCCCGGCGACGGACAGGCCGACCTTCTCGGCGACGAGGAGGTGCGTGGTGCCGAGCGGCGAGGCGGTGATCCAGACGTTTCCCGCCGCCGCGAGCGCGAGGATCCTCCGGTCCATCCGCCACAGGTGGTTCAGCATCTGATCGGCGTACGACCGGTGGGCGTCCGACGCCAGGTCGGTGGCCAGCAGGCGCAGGGGCCGGCGGACGTCCCAGCTGCCGTCCTCCACCAGCTTGAACAGGGCGTGCGCGGCCTCGGCCGGGGTGAGGGCGGTGCCGTGCAGAGCGGGGCGCCCGCCGACGGTGTCCAGCACCACGGTGAGGAAGTCGCCCCGGAACTGCAGCGTGGTCAGGAGCGGCACCAGGACGTCGTGCTCCGCGGGCCGGTCCCCCAGCAGGTACAGGCCCGCTTCGCCCGGGACCGCCGGCTCCGCGTCGGCCCGCCCGACGGCCTCCCAGGCCGTCCGCAGGGCGGCCACGGCCGAGGCGTGGTCGGTGTACTCCACGTCCTGTGCGACCGCCAGGATCCGGCGCAGGTCGTGGTCGCCCGTTCCGGTCCTGCCGGTCACCTGTCCGGTGAACCGCTGCAGGTCGTCCTGGGTGATCCGGTGGTCCGGGGACAGACCGAGTTCGGTGCGGGCCAGGGTGGCGACCAGGGACGCACCCGTGAGCTCGGCGAGGGTGTGCCCGACGGCGTCGTGCAGGGTGGCGGTGATCCGCGCGGCGTCCCACAGGTGCTCGGTCGCCCGGCGGACCAGGACGTCGTCCGGAGCGTCCGCCTGGGCCCGGCGCGCGTCCGGCAGCCCGACGTGGGCACCCGCGGCCTTGGCCAGCTGCCAGAGGTCCCGGTGGAACCGCGCCTCGGACGTGTTCGCCAGGCCGGCCAGCTGGGACCTGAGCTTCTCGTGGAGCCGCTGGGGCCACTGCGGCGAGTCGTTCTGCCACTCGAACGGCCGCGCGGATCCGTTCTCCATGTAGTCGATCCGCTCGTACGGTCCGGTGCTCGCGCTGCCGGTGCCGCTGCCCGTGACCGTGAGGACCGCACCGGGCTTCATCAGGATCTCCCGCTCCCCGTCCCGGTAGCGGGAGAAGGGCGTGATGTCGACACCGCTGTCGCCCGCCAGGCGGATCCGGGCCAGGACCCGGTGGGCCAGTCCGTACCGGGCGAGCTTCTCGTCGGGCGCCAGGAATTCCTGGGCCGTCTCCTCCAGCCGGCTGGTGCTGAGCAGCCCCGCGCTGCTCTGCTTGTTGCCGGGCCTGGCCGCCGTGAACACGCTCTCCGGACCGTCCAGGCGGCCCAGCCCCCACTCTCCCCGGTACACGACCCCGGTCACCGCCGGCAGCCGGTCCAACGCCTCGATGATCATCTCGGCGTGGATCCGCAGCTCCTTCTCGATCTCGGGCAACAGTTCCCTGGCCATCCGGGAGAGTTCCGCGGTGTGCTCGGGCGTCCGGTGCTTCGGCCCGGGAGTGGCGATGAGCCCGCCGAGCACCGGGTGCTCCAGGAGCATCGACGGCACCGCCTCGACCTTCCCGGCCAGCAGGGCGTCGATCTGCTTGGCCAGCGCGGTGTGCAGCAACGGTCCGTCGTACTTCAACAGCGCGTTGATCAGCGGGTACGCCTTCCCGGTGTAGATGTTGAGCGCCTCGACGTGGGCCACGCTCAGCCGCGCGCCGAGTTGCTCCCGCGTCAGCCCGTTGTCGGCCAGCCACTCCCGCTCGAACGGGTACGGCACCTTCCCCGGCTCGACCATCCGCTGCCACACCCGGCGCACGGATTCCAGGCCCTCCTCCTCGAAACCGCCGTTGCGGCGGGAGCGGCTCGCCAGGGCGTGGTACACCGACTCGTGCGGGAGCATCCCGAGCTCCCGGCGCAGAGTGCCCTCGGGCAGGCCCGGAACGTGCCGGTACATCGCGGCGGCCTCGGTCAACAGGTGCGACGGTACCGGCGGGAGCTCCCCGGCGAGTTCGGCGCCCTTGAGGATCTCGTAGAGCGAGTGGTCGCCCAGCGGCAGCATCCAGCCGACCAGCGCGAGCAGCATGTCCTCTGCCGCAACGTCCGGGACCTTGAGCGCGCGGAACGCGCCGAGCATCTTCGCCGTCGTCGCCGAGACGCCGGTGCTGAGCTGCATTCCCTTGGTGTTCCGGGCCTCGCCGTACCACTTGGAGGCCGTGTTGACGTCGTGCTTGAAGTTGCCGGGCTCCCACTGGAGGGCCTGGGAGGGGTCGGCGCCCTGGAACGTCTTCTCCCGGGGGCTCAGCGGCATCCGGAGCTCGATGAGCTTGCGGTCCAGCTCGAGCGGATTCGTCTCGGTCCGCGGCGTGCGGGCATCGGAGCTGGCCCGGAACTCCCGCTGCAGTGCCAGCGGGGCCCGGTGCGCGACCGCACCGGTGGCGAAGTAGTCCTTGTCGAAGTAGCCGGCCCCGCCGGTCAGCGCGTGCGAGAACTTCCGGGTGGAGCTGTTGAGGTAGTCCAGCTGCTGCGGCACCCGGGTACTGTCCAGTCCCAGCTCGCGCAGCCGGGCGGCCGGATTCCCGTGCTCGGCCAGGCCGGTCAGCAGCTGCTTGAGACCGTACGAGCCGGGAGGCTGCGTGGCGTCGTGGGCGTAGGCGGCGTTGAAGAAGGCCGTCATCAGCTCGCGGAGGTTGCCCGTCGCCAGCAGCTCGTGGAACTCGTCCCGGGTGAGGTGCTCGCCGACCTGCCCGGCCGAGGTCAGGTCCTTGCTCAGGAAGACCCGGTAGACCTGCTCGCCGGTCGGGTCGCCGTGCGCCGACTTCAACGCCTCGTACAGCCGGTACGCGCTCCCCCGGGCCGCTTGCAGCGCCCGTTCGTCCCGGTAGGCGAGCAGGCCGACGGACCTCTCGAAGTTCTGCGCGACGGTCTCGTACTCCGGTGCGTTGTACAGGTGCTTGCGGCCCGCGCCGAACTGGTGCGCCTGCGGGTCCGGCGCGACGATCCGGTGCTCGGGCGTGGCGGTCAGCGGTGCGGACCCGCCGTCCTGGTGGGCCGGCAGCTCGGTGGCCACCACCTGGACGTGCTCGGCCGGGGCCTGCTCCGCCGGGACGTGCTCGGCCGGGGCGGTGAGCCGGACCCAGTGGCCGCCCGGCTCGACGCGCGGGAGTCCGGCGCTGTCGAAGCCGACGTCGCGGGTGACGACCAGCCGGCGCGAACCGTCGCCCGCGACGCGGTCGGGCACCAGCCACAGGGTGCCGCCCGGGGCGTCCACCTCGACCTTCAGCGCCGGTCGCTGCTCGCGCAGCGCGGCGGTGAAACGGCCCGCGTACGAGTCCGCGCCGCCGCGGCCGACGTCGCAGCCGGCCAGGCGCAGCGGCCGGCCGTCCCACACGCCCCGGTCGTACAGGTCGAGCGCGGTCCTGGCCAACTCGCGGGGCGGGACGGGCTTTCCGTCGACATGCGGCGCGCCGTCCGGTCCCTTGCCGTGGAAGACCAGGGTGAAGTGGGACGGGTCGGAGGGGAAGTGGGCGAGCGCCTCGTCGGTGGCGCGCGGGTCGGAGCCGCGGTCGGCCAGCCAGTGCACGCCTGGGCGGATCTCGGTCGTGGCCGGCGGGCGCTCGTGGAGGGCGCCCGGGGCGCCGGGCTCCGGGGCCGTGGGCACCGGCAGGTCGTGCTCGCCGGGCAGGTCGGCGGTGTCCCGGGCCCGGACGGCACCTCCGCTGTCGGCCCCCCGGTCGTCGGCCCCTCGGTCGTCGGCGCCGCCGTGGTCGCCGCCGGTGGTCCGGATCAGGGCCCGTGCGGCTCCCCCGTCCGGGGAGCGGTCGCCGCCCTCCTCGGGATCGGCTTCCGTCCGGCGGCCGAAGGCGTCCTCGTGTGCGCGCTGGTGGGCCTTCCAGCCGGCCGCGTCGAAGTGGGCGAGCGTCCACAGTTCGCGGTAGTGGGCGATGAAGTCGTCGCCGTACTCGCGCTTGAGGTGGTCGGTCAGGGCCTCGTTGAGGTCGTGCCGCGCCGCGAGCCCGTCGAAGCCCTTGGCGGCCTCGCGCAGGGCGGGGGCGGCCTCCTTCTCGAAGGCGGCGTGCTCGGCCAGTTCCCCGGTGAGCTCGCGGCGGCTCTCCTCCCAGTGCTCCTGGCGGCCGGCGAGGTCCTCGTGGGAGCGGAAGGACTCGTCGAAGGCGCGGGCGATCCGGTCGCCGTGGCCCTCCGCCAGGCGCTCGGCGGCGTGCGTGGACAGGCCGTGCTCGCGGGCGACGGCCTGGGCCTCCGCGGTGGCCTGCCGGCGGACGGCGAGGCGGGCGGCCCGGTGGGTGAGCCGGTCGTGCAGGGCGGCGGGGTCGGTGAGCCGGTCGAGGGCGCCGCGGAGCGCGGCCGGCTCGCCGACGCGTTCGGCGGCGGCCCGGTCCGCTTCCTCGGCGAGTTCGCGGAGCACCGTGGCCCTGGCCCGCAGCACGTCGGACTCGCCGGCGCCGAACTTCTCGGCGAACTCCTTGCGCGCGGCGTCCTCGGCCCAGGATTCGGCCGCCTTCTCCGTCTCCGCGACGGCCCGGCGGATCGCCGCCTCGCGGACCGCCTGGACGGCGAACTCGTGCGGCAGCGCCCGGTCGTGCCCGGCCAGGGACCGGGTGAACAGCTCCACGGCCTCGTCGCGGTCCCGGCGCCTGCCGGTCGCCGCGTCGAGCGGGCCGGCCGCCTTCTCGAAGTCGGCGGCGAGGCGGTCGCGCAGCCGGTCCCGGACCGCCTGCACGCTGCTCGACGACAGGTCGGGGCGTTCCGTCACCCCGGCGGCGTCGAGCAGTTCCCGGTCGGCCGGGGAGAGCCGCTCGTACCAGTCGTGGGCGGCCCGCTCGACCCGGTCCTTGGCGAGGGCCAGGGCGTTCGCCCGGTCGGTGTGCAGGGCGAGTTCGTCGCGCGCGTGCTCGGTGAGCCGCTGGAGGGCGTTCCCGGCCCGGGTGTTGGCCTCGGTGGTGAGGCTGTCCGCGTCGGCGTAGATCCGGGCGACCTCCGCCTCCGCCCGCGCCTTGAAGTCCTGCCGGACGAGGTCCACGACGGGAGCGGGGGTGCGGTCGGGGGTGTGGGCGACGCCGGCGTCGCCGTCGGTGATCCGCGGGGCGTTCCAGGCGGCCGCCGCCCGGTCGAAGTGCTGCACCGCCACCCGGACGGCCGCCTCGCGGACGGAGGCGACCCGCACCAGGCCGTCGAGGTCGCCGAGGATCCGCTCGCGCTCCCCCGGCCGGGCGGCCAGCTCCTCGTACATCATCGCCCGGGCGCGCTCGTGGACCGCTCCGCGCAGGTTCGCCGGCGCATCCTCCGGGAACCGGCCGGGGGCGTCGAGGGCCTCGTTCAGCAGCCGCTCGGCCTCGTCCTCGCGCCGGTGGCCGCTGCCGTCCGGGTCGGCCCGCAGCTCCTCGGCCGCATCGGTGAGCTTGGCCTCGTACTGGTCCTGGAGGTCGCGCTGGGTCCGGCGCCACTGCTCCGCCCGCTCGCCGTCCGCCTCGGCGCGGATGTGCTCGGGGGCGTCGGTGTAGTGGTAGGAGTCCGGTTCGGCGCCGAAGCGCACGGCGGTGTCCATGGGGCGCAGGTCGCCCTCGGACTGGTGCTGGTACTCCGCCGGCTTCGTCGACGCGGTCGTGGTCACGATCGGCTGGTCGCCGTCGGGCGACTTGGAGTACGTGTGCCATTCGCCGCCGCCGACGACCGCCGGGCGGCCCAGCGAGTCGAAGCCGACCTTGTCCGCGACGATCACGTGGCCGGTGCCGGAGGCCGTCCTCATGGTCGTACCGTCGAACCCGGGCGCCACCCAGACCGGCCCGTTCGCCGCGACGGCCTTCAGGTCGGCGAGCTTCGGGTGCGACCAGACCTCGGCCATCACCTGCCTGATGTAGTCCGGGTGCGCGCTGTCGAGGTTGCAGGAGACGAACTCGATCGTGCGGCGACCGCCCGACAGGTGTCCGAGGCTGTCCAGGCCCACGATCACGGCGGCCAGGTCCTTGGCCGATACGGGCACGCCGCTCTCGTCGGTGTGGATCGCGACGGTGTAGCGGTCGTTCCGGACGGGCAGCAGCGACAGCACGTCCGGCAGGTCGGCGCCCGGCTTGCCCGCGACCCACCCGGGCTGCCGCCCCTCGCCCTCGGGCAGGAAGTTGCCGCGGTCCCACGGGACGTCGCCGTCGCCGCCCGTGCGGAGGTAGTCCAGACGCTCGTGGACGACCGGTTCGGGCTTCGGCTGTGCGTCGGGCTTCGGCTGCAGGTCGGGCTGCGGCTCCGGCCGGGGCTTCGACGGCCCGTCGGACCCGTCGGACCTGTCGGACCCCTTGGGCTCCTTGGGCTCGTTCGGGTCCTTGGGGTCCTGGGGGTCCTTCGGGTCCTTCGGGTCGTGCGAGTCCTTCGGCTTCGGGTCGAGGTCCTGCCGCTCGCGGGTGCCCTGGTTCCCGCCGTCGTCGTGCTGCCGGGGCGGTGCGGCCGGCTGCTCCGCCGTTGTCGGCGCCTCGGCCGACGACTCCGTCCTGGACCGCGTCACGGGCGGGGCGGACCCCTCCGAGGTCTGCTCCGCGGTCCTCTGCTCCGCGGCCGTCTGTTCCGCGGTCCTCTGCTCCGCTTCGTGCCTCGGTGCCTGCTCCGGCGTCTCCTTCGGGCCCCCCGTCGTGTTGGCCGGCTTCGGCGCCTCCGGCCTCTCGTTGTTCGAGGAGGACTTGGGCGCCTCGGAGGACGTCCTCGTCGAGCCGTCCCCGCCGGTCGTCCTCGGACTGCCCGCCGGGGGCTTCGCCGACTTGTCCCCGGCCGGGGCCGCGGAGCCGTCGGAGTCCGTCCTCAGGTTCTCCGGCCGCGAGGCGTCCAGCGGGCCGGTCCCGGGCAGCTTGCCGCCGATGCCCTCGGGGCCGCCGCCCACCGCCCCCTCCGGGCGGGAGACCCACAGGGAGGTCGGGTGGCCCATCAGGGTGGACACCACGGCCAGCGGGAAGCGCGCGTAGTTGGGGAGGTTGATGTCCTCCATCCGCAGTCGCAGCGGGCCGCCGGCGATGTGCCCGAGGTGGCCGAGCGCGCCCATGGCGACGCCGCCGTAGAAGCTCTCGACGCTGACGGTGAACTTGTGGTTCTCGCCGAAGGCCAGGTTGTACGCGCCCTCGGTGACGATGTTCTGGACGCCGCCCTTGAGGTAGTTGCCGACGCCCTCGCCGAACCGGTACAGGAACTGCCCGGCGGTCTGCGGGTGCAGGCCGTCCATCAGGCTCACCGCGCGCCCCGCGAGGTCCTGGGTGGCCTGGATGGTCTCCCGGAGGTGCTGCTGCTCCGCCTGGAGGAACTTCAGGTCCCTCATCCCGCTGTCCAGCGCGCCGCCGCCGAGCTGCTTCAGCTCGTTCTGCATGTGGCCGATCTGCTTGGTGATGCCCTGCAGTTCGGCCCTGAGCGTGCCCGACTCCATCCTTCCGCTGGCCGCGACGAGCGTCGACACCAGCTTGTTGACGGTTCCGAGGTCGATGGCGTAGCGGGCGCCCTGGCTGGCGAGCCGCGAGGCGATCAACCGGCCCGCGGCGTTGGAGAGTTCCTTGTCGATGCCGAGCTCGAGGAGCTGCCGCTCGAAGGTCTCCCCCATCTTCTGGGTGAGCTTCTCGACCTTGCTGAGGTGCTCGGCGACGTTCTCGATCCCCTTCTCCCCGGCCTCCTTGCCGAACTTCTCCCCGACCTTGTCCGCGAGCTCCTTGAGGGCGTTGTCCTGGACCTTCTTCTCGGTGTTCTTCGCGACCTCCTTGGCGGTGTTCTTCGCGGCTTCCTTGGCGGTCTTCTTCGCGAGGTCCTTGGCGACGTTCTTCTCGGCCTGCTCGATGGCGGTCTTGAGCGTGAGGCTGCCCTCCTTCCGCATCAGGTTGAGGGCCTCCTTCAACGTGCCGGTCGGGAGGTTCTTCAGCAGGCCCTTGAACTCGGAGCCGGCCAGCGCCTTGAGGTCGGCCTGCAGCCCCTTGCTGACGCCGCGCCCGAAGATCCGCCCGAAGGCCTTGCCGAGGCCGAAGGTGAACAGCTCCAGCGGACCGGTGAGCAGGCCGTTGATCGCGCCCATCTCGATCGACTGGATGAAGGATTCCTTCTCCCACTTGTCCTTGTGGCCCTGGCCGATCTGGATGCCCTGGATGATCCCGTCCATCAGCATGGCGGTGGTGATGGAGAGGAACTCGTGCAGCAGGAGCTGCTTGAACAGCCAGATGAAGACCTGCTTGATCACCGCGCCCGCGGTCTCGTAGGCGACGAAGATCCCCGCGAGCGAGCCGCCGAAGGTGATCGGCGACATGGCGATCGCCCAGGCGATCTGGGCCACCAGCTGGATGAGCTGGGCGATGATCATCCACTTGGCGTACTCGACCTGGTTGGCCACCTTGTGGGCGAAGTCGCCGAGCTGCTTGGCCATCTCGCCCGCCGCCGAGACGTAGTCCGTGCCGCCGGTCTCGCCGATCAACTGGCGCATCTGCTCCATGAAGGCGTCGGCCGCCTGGCCCTCGAAGCTCTCGCCGCAGAGCTTGACCAGCTCGACCAGGTAGCCGCGGAGCTCGGGGACCTTCTCGTGGATGGCCAGGTAGTCGTCGCCCGCTATGCGCAGGTGGTCCTCGTTCGCCTCCGGCCACTTCATGCCGGTCACGATGCTGAAGAACTTCGCCAGGCCCGGCGGCAGCATGATCGACACGGTGGTGCACTCCTGGCAGTGGACGAGCGGGGAGGGGGGTGCCCGGCGGCGGAGGTCCGACGGACCGGTGGGGCCCGCCCGGGCACGGCGGGCCGGAGGCCTCGTCAGGCGTTCTTGGCGTCCTGGTCGGCGTCGTTGAGGATGTTGGAGGTGTTCGTCCCGCCCCTCCCGGCGCTCTCGACCGTCTTCCGCACCTTCTTGAACAGCGCCGTGATCGACGTGGTGGGCTCGTCGACGTTGTCGTGGTACGTCGTGCCGATCTCGTCGTTGCCGGCCGAGTTCTTGTTGTACGCGTTGATCTCCCCGGTCTTGACCTCGAACTCCTGGAAGAGGTCGGACAGTTCGGGGTACTTGGAGAACTTGTCGGTCAGGTCCGACAGCGCGGTCAGCCTCGGCTTAGCCACGGAACTCCTCCTGCCGGTCGCGCTTGCGCCGCTCCTCGGCCGCCGCCGCGTCGGCGAACCCGGGCCGCATCTGCCGCAGCGGGGCGAAGAGGTCGTCCAGTTCGGTGCCGCCGGTCATCGAGGCCGCCAGGGTCTCGCCGAGGCCGCTGAACCCGCTCATCGTCTCGGCCACCCGGTCGCCCATGTCGGCCCGCGCGGTGTTGAGCACGTCGATGAGGGCCTTGGACAGCTCGCCCGGGGCCATCGAGCGGTAGGCGGTGGTGTGGAAGGTCAGCGACACCACCTGTCCCTGCGCTCCGACCACGGCGGTGACCAGCCGGTCCTTGGAGGTCACCGAGGCGGTCGCCGTCTCCAGCTCCTTGGCCGCCGCGGCCATCCTGGCCTGCTGTTCCCCCAGCGCGGCCATCGCCTGCTCGATCTGTGCGGTGAACGGGAACTCCACGCCCGCACCTCCCTCTCTTCCCGAGGGTGCGTCCCGGGCCCGGAGGGGTTGGGGCCGGGAAGCACCAGTCCCCTGGGTTGTGCGGTCCTCCCTCCCTCTTCTCCCCCCCCCCCCGTTTTCCCCCCGCCACAAA
>NZ_JBHVJT010000015.1:0-95938 GCF_042798815.1 Kitasatospora sp. NPDC057738
GCGCCGGAGGACCGGGGCGCGGCCGGCGTGGTCGCGGCGGCCGGGGCGGCGCTGCCGCCGCCCCCGTTGTCGCCGCACCCGGTGGCGAGGGCCAGCAGGGCCACCGCCCCCGCCGCGTACGTCCTGGTCCTGCTCCGCCCGTTCCTGATCACCGCTGCGCGCTCCCGGTTCCCGTCCAGCATTCTCTCAGCTATGCACGGTAACGGCCGGTCCTGCGGTTCCCGGTACGGGGCTACTCCACGTGCTCGCTGGTGAAGGACCAGCGGTGCACCGGGCGGCCGAGCAGCTCGGCCGGCGGGTCGGCGACGGGCACCGGCTCGCCGTTCCACCAGGTGATCAGCAGCACCCGCCCGCCCGGGGCGGTGAGCAGTTCGAGGCGCTCCAGCCCGGCCGAGCCGCGGAGCCGGGGCAGCGCCGACTCCCTTGCCCAGGCGGCGAGTTCGGGCCCGCACCCGTCGGCGGCCCGGGCCTCCCACATCGCGGCGACGGTCATGCCGCGCCACCGCCGAGGGCGTCGTAGGCCTGGCCGTGGACGTCGGTGTGGGGCACGTGGACCTCGGTCACCGGCAGCGAGGAGTCGGCGGACAGGTCGAAGGCGGACGGCGTGCGGTCGCGCCACACCATCTCGGCGCCGAGCGCCGCGACCATCGCGCCGTTGTCGGTGCACAGGCCCGGCCGGGGCACCCGCAGCCGGATGCCGGCCCGGTCGCAGCGCTGCTGGGCCATCTCGCGCAGCCGCGAGTTGGCCGCCACGCCGCCGCCGATCATCAGGTGGTCGACGCCGCTGTCCTTGCACGCCTTGACGGCCTTGCGGGTGAGCACGTCGGTGACCGCCTCCTGGAAGGACGCCGCCACGTCGGCGATCGGCACCTCCTCGCCGGCCCGGCGCCTGGCCTCCACCCAGCGGGCGACGGCGGTCTTCAGGCCGGAGAAGGAGAAGTCGTACTCCGGGTCGTTCTTGCCGGTCAGGCCGCGCGGGAAGGCGATCGCCTTCGGGTCGCCGTCGCGGGCCGTGCGGTCGACGATCGGGCCGCCGGGGAAGCCGAGGCCGAGCACCCGGGCGACCTTGTCGAAGGCCTCGCCGGCCGCGTCGTCGATGGTCGCGCCGAGCGGGCGGACGTCGCTGGTGATGTCCTCGCTGAGCAGCAGCGAGGAGTGCCCGCCGGAGACCAGCAGGGCCATCGTCGGCGAGGGCAGCCGGCCGTGCTCCAGCTGGTCGACGCAGATGTGCGAGGCGAGGTGGTTGACCCCGTACAGCGGCTTGTCCAGCGCCCAGGCGTACGCCTTCGCGGCGCTGACGCCGACCAGCAGCGCGCCGGCCAGGCCGGGGCCCGCGGTGACGGCGATGCCGTCCAGGTCGCTCGCCTTGATCCCGGCGGTGTCCAGGGCGCGCTGGATGGTCGGGACCATCGCCTCCAGGTGCGCGCGGCTGGCGATCTCCGGGACGACGCCGCCGAAGCGGGCGTGGTCGTTGACGCTGGAGGCGACCGCGTCGGCCAGCAGCGTGGTGCCGCGCACGATGCCGACGCCGGTCTCGTCGCAGGAGGTCTCGATGCCGAGGACGAGCGGTTCGTCAGCCATGGCGGGTGTCCTCAATGTCCTTCGGGTCAGTGCTGTCAGTGCTCGGGGAGTCGAGGCGCATCACCAGCGCGTCGACGTTGGCGGGCTGGTAGTAGCCGCGCCGGATGCCCACCGGTTCGAAGCCGTGGCGCTCGTACAGCCGCTGGGCGCGCGGGTTGTCCACCCGCACCTCCAGCAGCAGCTCGGCGCACTCGCGCCGGGCGGCCTCCCGGATCAGGTCGGTGAGCAGCGCCGCGCCGAGGCCGGCGCCCTGGTGGCGCGCGTCGACGGCGATGGTCTGGACGTCGCCCTCACCGGCGATCGCCATCAGGCCGGCGTAGCCGACGATCGTGCCGTCCGGGGCGGCCGCGACGGTGTAGTGGCGGGTGCCGCCGGGGTGGGAGTCGGCCAGTTCGGACCAGAACATCCCGGCGGACCAGGCGTCCTCGGGGAAGAGCCGCAGCTCCAGCTCCAGCACCGGCGCGATGTCCCACCAGCGCATCGGGCGCAGGGTGGTGCCGTGGTTCACGCCGGGAGCACCGCCTTGTAGCCGGCCGGGACCTGGGCGTCCGGGCGGCGCAGGTACAGCGGGTGGTTCGGCAGCAGCTCGCGCCCGGCGGCCAGCTCGGCGGCGGCGAAACCGGCCAGGGCGCCGGCCGAGACGTGCTCGGGGCCGTGCCCGCCCGGGAAGGCGTCGGGGTAGAGCAGCGCGCCGGCGCCGACGGAGCGTTCCTGCGGGGTCAGCTCGGCCGGGCGGTCCACGCCGGGGCCCTCGGTGCGGCGGCCCTCGGCGTCGTACGAGGCCCAGTAGACCTCCTTGCGGCGCGCGTCGGTGGCGACGGTGAACGGCTGCCCGGCCAGGCCCTCGGCGCGGGCCTGGAAGGCGATCGCGTCCAGGGTGCAGACGCCGTGCACCGGCAGCCCGAGCGCGTGGCCGAGCGCGGCGGCGGTCACCAGGCCGACCCGCAGGCCGGTGTACGGGCCGGGGCCGACGCCGACCGCGATGCCGGTCAGCCGGTGCTTGTCCACCCCGGCGGCCCGCAGCACCCCGTCGATCGCGGGCAGCAACAGTTCGCCGTGGCGCCTGGCGTCGACCTGGTGGGTCTCGGCGAGGACGGCCGTGCCGTCGTGGACGGCGGCGGTGACGGCGGGGGTAGCGGTGTCGAACGCGAGCAGCAGCACGGGGTCAAGGTTAGACCGCGTTGGGCCGACCGGCCGATCGGCAAGGTGTACCAGCCGGGAACACACATCCGAGGCGCTGCGACCCGCGCGGATGAACCTGGCACGATGGGGCCGTACGTAAAGGGACGGCGGCGGGAGCGGCAACGTGGCGAAGATGGGTCCTGGAGTGGTGGTCACGGGGTTGACCCTGGGGGCCCTGGCGGTGGTGAGCCTGCTGGCCTTCCAGGCCAACGGCGCCCAGGACCGGGCCGGCGGCCCCAGGCCCACGGCCACCACCACGGCGACCGGCACGGCCACCGCCGCGGCGCCGACCGCCTCGGCCACCCCGACCGTCCCGGCGCTGCCGACCACCTCGGGCACCGGCATCCGGGTGGTCTACTCGGTCGGCAGCCACTACGTCTGGCTGGTCGACCCGAAGAAGACCCCGCAGGTCGCGGCCGCCTTCCCGGTCACCCCGGGCTCGGTCGAGCCGGCCCCGGGCAGCTACGCCGTGTACAGCCGCACCCAGACCACCACCGGGACGGACGGCAAGCAGATCGAGCACGTGGTGCGCTTCGCGCAGCAGAACGGCGTGGTGTTCGGCTTCAGCGCGGCGGTGGACGGCGCGACGCCGACCACCGACCCGAGTGCCAAGACCGGCGGCATCCGCAGCGGGCGCGCCGAGGGGCAGCTGCTCTGGGACTTCGCGCCCAAGGACACCAAGGTGGTCGTGATCGCCTGACCCGGACGGTCCGGAACGGCCCGGCCCGGAAGGACCGGCCTCACGCGGCCCGGGGCGCCTGCGCCTCGGGCCGTTCGTCCTGTCGGGGCCGCGGTTCGGGCGGGGTGGACACCGCCTCGGCGGCCGCGCAGGCGGCCAGCAGCGCCCGCATCGGCTCTCCCGGAGCGCGACGGGCCGGTTCTCCGGCCCCGGCGGCGGGGACCGCGCGCTTCGGGGCGGGGGTGGT
Source organism: Kitasatospora sp. NPDC057738 (assembly GCF_042798815.1). Lineage (NCBI taxonomy): Bacteria > Bacillati > Actinomycetota > Actinomycetes > Kitasatosporales > Streptomycetaceae > Kitasatospora > Kitasatospora sp. NPDC057738. The sequence goes on from NZ_JBHVJT010000015.1 coordinate 3,690, forward strand.
GCTCGACATGGCGCCTCCCTAGTTAGGCAGACCTAACCGCAGCACCCATCCCACCACGCCCGGCACCCCGCCCGCAACATCTTGCCGACAGCCTGTCGGCAAGATGTCGGCGGGACGTCGTCGCCCCCCTCGGCGCCCGTCCGCTATCCGAGGTCCGCCAGCGCCGCGTCCGCCCAGCGCGGGCCGATCCCGGTCAGCACCACCCGGCGCGGGTCCTGGTCGTCCCCGTCCGCCGTGCCGCCGATGGCGCGCTCGATCCGGACCTCCAGCCGGTCCTCGGACAGCCGCTCGACCTTGCCCTCGCCCCACTCGACCACGACCACCGACTCGGGCAGCGAGACGTCCAGGTCGAGGTCCTCCATCTCGTCCAGGTCCCCGCCCAGCCGGTACGCGTCCACGTGCACCAGCGCCGGGCCGCCGACCAGCGAGGGGTGCACCCGGGCGATCACGAAGGTCGGCGAGGTCACCGCCCCGCGGACCTGCAGGCCCTCCCCCAGGCCCCGGGTCAGCGTGGTCTTCCCCGCGCCCAGCTCCCCGGAGAGCAGCACCAGGTCACCCGGCCGCAGCAGCGCGGCCAGCTCCCGGCCGAGCCGGCCCATCCGCTCCGGGGTGGGGACGGTGAGAGTGGCGTGCGAGCCCATGCGCGTGTCTTGCCCTTCGGTCCGTACCGGCGCACCGACCACCGGCCGCCACCGCTACCGTGCCACATCCGCGCGCCACCGGGGCTCACACGGGGTCGACGACGGCTTCCGCGACCCGCTCCCGGGCCAGGTCGAGGACGGCCGCGGGCAGCGGCGCCGCCCCGGCGAAGCCGGCGGCCCGGCGCAGCAGCCGCGCCAGCTCGTGGTCCACCAGCTCCGGGCGTTCCAGCATCACCAGGTGCCCGGCGCCCTCGGCCAGGACCAGCTCGGCGCCGGGCAGCCGCGCGGCCATCGCCTCGCTGTGCGTCGAGGGCGTCAGCAGGTCCTTCGTCCCGGCCAGCACCAGCGCGGGCAGGCCCCGCAGGGCGGCCAGCGCCTCGTACTTCTCGTGCGCGCCGAACACCGGGTAGAACTCGGCGACCACGTCGATCGGGGTGGCGTCCAGCAGCTGCTCGGCGAAGCGCACCACGCCGGGGTCGACGTCCCGGCCGCCGAAGGAGAACCTCCGGTAGAACACGGCGGCCACGTCCGAGCCCAGCCGCCTGGTCGCCTCGACCAGGTCGACCTGGCGGCCCAGCAGCTTCACCATGCCGGGCGCGACCTTCCTGAACAGCTTCGCGCCGGCCCTCGGCAGGCCGAGGCTGACCTCGTTCCAGTCCCCGGCGAGGGTGCCGATCAGCGCCACCCCGGCGACCCTCTCGCGGAACAGCTCCGGGTGCTGGTCGGCCAGCGCCATCACCGTCATGCCGCCCATCGAGTGGCCCACCAGCACCAGCGGCCCGGTCGGGGCGACGGCGTCGATCACGGCCTTGAGGTCGCCGCCCAGCTGGTCGATGCCGGCCGGCTCGCCCGCCAGGTACGAACGGGAGCGCTCGGAGCGGCCGTGGCTGCGCTGGTCCCAGAGGACCAGCCGCATGCCCTCGCGCAGCGCGGCCCGCTGGAAGTGCCAGCTGTCCTGGTTGAGGCAGTAGCCGTGGCAGAACACCACGGTCAGCGGCTCGGCGCCGGCGCCGTCCCCGTCCGGCCCGCTCCAGCCGGTGCCGTCCAGCTCGACGTACAGCTCGGTGCCGTCCGGCGCGGCCACCGTCCTCGGACGGCCGCGCAGCGAGCCGTACGGGGCGTTCGCGTCCAGCTCGGCCCGGGCCCGGCGGCGCATCGCCCGGCCGACGGTCAGCCGCTCCACCGCGACGCCCGCGGCCGCCCCGGCCGCCAGTACGCCGACCGAGATCCCGATCACACCCGCCCGGCTCACCCCGGAGGCGGCGCCGGCCGCCTTGGCGACCGCCGCGACCGGACTGCCCTCGGCCGGTGCGCCGGTCATGCCGACGGGCCCTCCGGGTGGCTGCCGCCGAGGTAGCGGCGGGGCACCCGGGCGCCGATCCGGGTGATGATCTCGTACGAGATGGTGCCGCAGGCGCGGGCCCAGTCCTCCGCGGTGGGCTCGCCGCGCTCGCCGTTGCCGAACAGCAGCACCTCGTCGCCGATCGCCGGGGTGTCGCCGCCGAGGTCCACCACGAACTGGTCCATCGCGACCCGGCCGGCCACCGTGCGCCACTTGCCGTCGATCTGCACCGGGCCGGTACCGCTGGCGTGCCGGGGGATGCCGTCGCCGTAGCCGACCGGGACCAGGCCCAGGGTGGTCTCGCCCGGCGTCGTGTAGTGGTGGCCGTAGCTGACCCCGTGCCCGCCGGGGACGTGCTTGACCAGCGCCAGCCGCGCGGTCAGCGCCATCACCGGGCGCAGCCCGAAGTCGGCCGGCGAGCCCACCTCCGGCACCGGCGACAGCCCGTACGCGGCCAGGCCGGTGCGGACCAGGTCGAAGTGCGACTCGGGCAGCAGCAGGGCGGCCGGGGAGTTCGCCAGGTGCCGGACCGCGGGGCGCAGCCCGGCGGCCTCGGCCGTGGCCAGCGCGGCGCGGTAGGAGTCCAGCTGGGCCTGGATCGACGGGTGGCCCGGCTCGTCCGCCGCGGCGAAGTGCGACCACACGCCGACGACCGTCAGCAGCCCCTCCGTCTCGGCCCGGCGGGCGGCGGCCACCAGCCGCGGCCAGTCGTGCGGCTGGCAGCCGTTGCGGCCGAGGCCGGTGTCGGCCTTCAGGTGCACCCGGGCCGGGATGCCGGTCTCGCGGACGGCGGGCAGCAGCTCGTCCAGCGCCCACTGGCCGCTGACCGAGATGTCCAGGTCCGCGCGCAGCGCCTCGTGCCAGGGCCCGCCCGGCGTCCACAGCCAGCACAGGATGCGGGCCTGCTCCGGGCGGATGCCCGCGGCCCGCAGCGCCAGCGCCTCGTCCGGCGTCGCGCAGCCGAGCCAGCCGATCCCGTTCGCGACCGCTTCCCGGGCGCACTCGACCGCGCCGTGGCCGTAGGCGTTCGCCTTGACGGCGAGCATCACCGCCGCGCCGCCGACGCGTTCGCGCAGGGCGGCGAGGTTGCCGCGCAGGGCGGCGAGATCGATGGTCGCCTCGGCCCGGAGGCCGTCGGTGCGGGTGGCTGTGCCGGTCGTGTTCGCAGTTGTCATCAGGGTCAGTCTCCCAGACGTCCCGGAGTCCTCGCCGAACGGCCCGGCGGCGCGGCGGACCCCTACGACGCGCCGACGTGCGGCGGACCGCCCGTTCACCCCGTTCAGGACGCCGCAACCGGATGTCCCGGTTCCGGCGGTCACCCCGCGCGGACCGCCCGCCACACCGCCGGGAGCGCCCCGGCCACCGCGAGCGCCGTCGTCGGGGCGCCCGGCACGCCCGCCGCCTCGCGGCCGGCCAGGCCGTGCAGGTAGGCGGCCGCCGACGCGGCGTCCAGCGGCGCGAGGCCGGCCGCCAACAGGGAGCCGGCCAGCCCGGCCAGCACGTCGCCGCTGCCGGCGGTGGCCAGCCAGGAGGTGCCGGTGGGGTTCACCCGGACGGCCCCGCCCGGATCGGCGACCACCGTGGTGGAGCCCTTCAGCAGCACCGTGGCGCGGTAGCCGGCCGCCAGCCGTCGGGCGGTGGCCAGCCGGGCCGCGGCCAGGTCGTCGGCGGCCGGCGGTGTGCCGCCGTCGGCGCCGGCGAGCAGCCGGGCGGCCTCGCCGGTGTGCGGGGTGAGCAGGGTGGGCGCGGTGCGGCCGGCCAGCGCGTCCGGGCCGAGCCGGCCCAGCTCGGTCAGCCCGTCGGCGTCCACCAGCACCGGGACGTCGCTCGCCAGCGCCTCGGTCAGCGCCTGCCGCGCCCCCTCGCCGCCGCCCGGCCCGACCACCCAGGCCTGCACCCGTCCGGCGCCGGCCGGCCCGCCCTCGGTGACCAGCACCTCCGGGAAGCGCCGCACCACCTCCTCGGCCGCCGTGCCCACGTACCGGACGGCGCCCGCGCCGCCGTGCAGCGCCCCGGCCACCGCCAGCAGCGCCGCCCCCGGGTAGGTCGCCGAGCCGGCCGCCACCCCGACGACGCCGCGCCGGTACTTGTCGCTCTCCGCGCCCGGCTCCGGCAGCAGCGCCGCCACGTCCGCGTGCTGGAGCGCCGTCACCCGCGCGGCGGGCGGCTCCAGCCCGATGCCGACCAGCTGCACGGCCCCCGCGTACGAGGCCCCCGGGTCGACCAGCAGCCCGGGCTTGTACGTGCCGAAGCAGACCGTGACGTCGGCCCGCAGCGCGGCGCCCGGCACCTCCCCGGTGTCGGCGTCCACCCCGCTCGGCAGGTCCACCGCCACCACGATCCCGTGCCGCTCGGCCCTCGCGTACGGCACGGCCTCCGGGCGCAGCCCGCCCCGGCCGCCGATGCCGACGATCCCGTCCAGCACCAGGTCCGCGCGCGAGAAGTCGGCCAGGCCGACTTCCCGCTCCGCCGTCACCCGCCCGCCGGCGGCCCGCAGCGCGGCCAGCCCGCCCGGGTGGGCCTTCTCCGGCGCCAGCAGCACCGCCGTCACCCGCGCCCCGCGCCGGGCCAGCGCGGCCCCGGCGTACAGGGCGTCACCCCCGTTGTCCCCGCTGCCCGCGAGCACCGTCACCCGGCTGCCGTACACCCGCCCCCGACGCCGCGTCAGCAGCCGCGCGCAGGTCGCGGCCAGCCCCGCGGCCGCCCGCTGCATCAGGGTGCCCTCCGGCAGCCGCGCCATCAGCTCGGCCTCGGCGGCCCGGACGGTTTCCACAGGGTGTGCATGACGCATGGGGAGAACTCCTTCAGCGGTCGGCTACCGCCGACGCTAGCCCGCGCCACCGCCCCGCGGGAGCCGGGCCTGCGGCACACTTTCGAGTGACAACCACTTCGATCCCCCGCCGGTGCCGGTCCGTACGCCTACCTTGTGGCTCGGCACGGACCCACAGGAGGGAGAAGGGCCATGGTCGCCATGCCGGCAGTCGAGCACCCGCTGGGCGAGGACAGCCTCCTCCAGGCGTTTCTGGAGTTGGACACCCCACCCGGTTTCAAGGCCGAGCTCATCGAAGGGGAGATCGTCGTGACGCCACCGCCGGACGGCGACCATGAGGACGCCATCGCCCGGTTCGCCCGCACTGTTGCGCGTGAGGCAGCCGAGGACCTGTACGTCAGCGGCGGGAAGGGACTGATCACCCCCAAGGGCCGTTTCATCCCGGACGCCACGGTCGCTCCGGTCGGCCATTTCCGCGCTCAGGATTCGTGGTCATCCGCGGTGGGAGTCGAACTGGTCCTTGAAGTCACCTCGATCAACCCGCACAAGGACCGCGAGGCCAAGCGCCTGGGCTACGCCGCTGCGGGCATTCCGTGCTACCTGCTCATCGACCGCAGCGAAGGCAGGGTGACGCTGTTCACGGATCCGAGGAACGGCGACTACACCACCCTTCACGAAACCGAATTCGGCAGGTGCATCAAGCTCCCCGCCCCGTTCTCCTTCACGCTCGACACGGCGCCCCTGCGGTAGGACGCAGCCACCGCAGGGGCGCCGTGCCGCCGAGCGACTACTCGACGGTGACCGACTTCGCCAGGTTGCGCGGCTGGTCGACCTCGTGGCCCTTGGCCGTGGCCAGCTCGCAGGCGAAGACCTGGAGCGGGACGGTGGCGACCAGCGGCTGGAGCAGCACCGGGGTGGCCGGGATGCGGATCAGGTGGTCCGCGTACGGGACGACGGCCTCGTCGCCCTCCTCGGCGATCACGATCGTGCGGGCACCGCGGGCCCTGATCTCCTGGATGTTGGAGACGATCTTGTCGTGCAGGATCGAGCGTCCGCGCGGCGAGGGCACGACCACCACGACCGGCAGCCCCTCCTCGATCAGCGCGATCGGGCCGTGCTTGAGCTCGCCCGCCGCGAAGCCCTCGGCGTGCATGTACGCCAGCTCCTTGAGCTTGAGCGCGCCCTCCAGGGCCACCGGGAAGCCGACGTGGCGGCCGAGGAACAGCACCGAGCGGGCGTCGGCCAGCGAGCGGGCCAGCTCGCGCACCGGCTCCATGGTCTCCAGGACCTGCTCGACCTGCTTCGGCGCGTCGCCGAGCTCCTTGATGACGGCGAAGATCTCGTCGCCCCACTTGGTGCCGCGCACCTGGCCCAGGTACAGGGCGACCAGGTAGCAGGCGACCAGCTGGGTCAGGAACGCCTTGGTCGAGGCGACCGCGACCTCCGGGCCGGCGTGGGTGTACAGCACCGCGTCCGACTCGCGCGGGATGGTGGAGCCGTTGGTGTTGCAGATCGCCAGCACCTTGGCGCCCTGCTCGCGGGCGTGCCGCAGGGCCATCAGGGTGTCCATGGTCTCGCCGGACTGCGAGATGGCGATGACCAGCGTGCCCGGGCCCATGATCGGGTCGCGGTAGCGGAACTCGGAGGCGACCTCGACCTCGCAGGGGATGCGGGTCCAGTGCTCGATCGCGTACTTGGCGATCATGCCGGCGTGGAAGGCCGTGCCGCAGGCCACGATGACGACCTTGTCGACCGAGCGCAGGTCGGCGTCGGAGATCCGCAGCTCGTCCAGGGTCAGCCGGCCGTCGGTGCCGATCCGGCCGAGGAGGGTGTCGGCGACCGCCTTCGGCTGCTCGGCGATCTCCTTGAGCATGAAGTAGTCGTAGCCGCCCTTCTCGGCGGCCGAGGCGTCCCAGTCGACGTGGTACTCGCGCACGTCGGCCGGGGTGCCGTCGAAGTTGGTGACGGTCACGCCCTCCCGGCGCAGCTCGACCACCTGGTCCTGGCCCAGCTCGATCGCCTCGCGGGTGTGGGCGATGAAGGCGGCGACGTCCGAGGCGAGGAAGTTCTCGCCCTCGCCGCGGCCGACCACCAGCGGCGAGTTGCGGCGGGCACCGACGACCACGTCCGGCGCGTCCGCGTGCACGGCGACCAGGGTGAAGGCGCCCTCCAGCTGACGGCAGACCACCCGCATGGCCTCGGCGAGGTCACCCGCGTAGGCCTCGCCCAGCAGGTGGGCGACGACCTCGGTGTCGGTCTCGGACCGGAGGGTGTGGCCGCGCTCGGCGATCTCGGCGCGCAGCTGCGCGAAGTTCTCGATGATGCCGTTGTGCACCACGGCCACCCGCTGGTGGTCGTCCAGGTGGGGGTGGGCGTTGGCGTCCGTCGGGCCGCCGTGGGTGGCCCAGCGGGTGTGGCCGATGCCGGTGGTGCCGCCGGGCAGAGGGGTCTCGGCGAGCGACTTCTCCAGATTGGCGAGCTTGCCCGCCCGCTTGTCGGTGGCCAGGCTCCACTGCCCCTCGGAGTCCTGGACCTGCACCGCGACACCGGCCGAGTCGTAGCCCCGGTACTCCAGTCGCTGCAAGCCTGCGATTACTACGTCGAGGGCGGACTGAGCGCCCACGTATCCAACAATTCCGCACATGCGTGCCAGCATAAGGGCGGTTCTGTGGCCGTTTCCCCCTCGCGCGCGAACGCTGCGTGACCGACACCACAGCCACCGTGAACGCCGCTACGGCTCACAATGGAGCATGTGCTGACCGAACTCTGTACGCGGGGCGCCGCCACGCCCGGCCCGTCGCCGTCCCCCTACGTCGACCTCAGCCGGGCCGAGTGGAGCGCGCTGCGCGAGCGTACGCCACTGCCGCTGACCGCCGAGGAGGTGGAACGGCTGCGCGGCCTCGGCACCGCCCTCGACCTGGACGAGGTCCGCGACGTCTACCTGCCGCTGTCCCGCCTGCTGAACCTGTACATCCACGCCACGCACGAGCTGCGCGGCACGCTGGGCACCTTCCTGGACACCCCGGACACCGAACGCACCCGCACCCCGTTCATCATCGGCGTGGCCGGCTCCGTGGCGGTCGGCAAGTCCACCACCGCCCGCCTGCTCCAGGCGCTGCTCGCCCGCTGGCCCGAGCACCCCCGGGTCGAGCTGGTCACCACCGACGGCTTCCTGCTCCCCAACGCCGAGCTGCGCCGGCGCGGCCTGATGGCCCGCAAGGGCTTCCCGGAGTCGTACGACCGCCGGGCGCTGATGCGCTTCGTCGCGGACGTGAAGGCGGGCAAGGAGCGGGTCAGCGCGCCGGTCTACTCGCACCTGGTGTACGACATCGTGCAGGGCGAGCGGCTGACCGTGGAGCGCCCGGACATCCTGATCGTCGAGGGCCTGAACGTGCTCCAGCCGGCCCTGCCCGGCTCCGACGGCCGCACCCGCCTCGCGGTGGCCGACTACTTCGACTTCTCGATCTACGTCGACGCCCGGACCGACGACATCGAGCACTGGTACCTGGACCGCTTCCGCAAGCTGCGGCAGACCGCCTTCCAGGACCCGAACTCCTACTTCCGCCGCTTCACCGAGGTGCCGGAGGAGGAGGCGATGGAGTACGGCCGGCAGGTCTGGCGCACCATCAACAAGCCCAACCTGCTGGAGAACGTGCTGCCGACCCGCGGCCGCGCCACCCTGATCCTCCAGAAGGGCTCGGACCACAAGGTCCGCCGGGCGCTGCTGCGCAAGCTCTGAGCGCCCGCCGGGCACGACACGAAGGGCCCCCGCGTCGCGCGGGGGCCCTTCGCCGTCTCCGGGGCTCAGCCCAGGTGGGTGCGCACCGCGTCGGCCAGCCGCTGCCCGACCGCCTCGGCCTGCGCCGGGTCGGCGGCCTCGACCATCACCCGGACCAGCGGCTCGGTGCCCGACGGGCGCAGCAGCACCCGGCCGGTGGAGCCCAGCTCGGCCTCGGCCGCGGCGACCGCGGCGGTCAGCTCGGTGCTGGTCCGCACCCGGGACTTGTCGACGCCCTTGACGTTGATCAGCACCTGCGGCAGCCGGGTCATCACGGCGGCCAGGTCGGCCAGCGGCTGCTTGGTGGCGGCCAGCCGGGCGCCCAGCATCAGGCCGGTCAGGGTGCCGTCACCGGTGGTGGCGTGGTCCAGCAGGATCACGTGGCCGGACTGCTCGCCGCCCAGCGCGAAGCCGTGCTCCTTCATCGCCTCCAGCACGTAGCGGTCGCCGACGGCGGTCTCCACCAGCTCGATGCCCTCGCGCTCCATCGCCAGCTTGAAGCCGAGGTTGGACATCACGGTGGCCACCGCGGTGTTGCGGCGCAGGGTGCCGGCCTCCTTCATGGCGACCGCGAGGATGGCGATGATCTGGTCGCCGTCCACCTCGGCGCCCTCGGCGTCGGCGGCCAGGCAGCGGTCGGCGTCGCCGTCCAGGGCGATGCCCAGGTCGGCCTTGTGCTCCTTCATCGCGACCCGCAGCCGGTCCAGGTGGGTGGAGCCGACGCCGTCGTTGATGTTGAGGCCGGTGGGCTCGGCCCCCAGGGTGTGGACCACCTCGGCACCGGCCCGGGCGAAGGCCTCGGGGGCGACGTAGGCGGCCGCGCCGTGGGCGCCGTCGATGACGACCTTGATGCCGTCCAGGCGGTTGGGCAGCACGCCGATCAGGTGGGCGACGTACTTGTCGAAGCCCTCGGTGTACTCGCGCACCCGGCCGACGGCCGCGCCGGTCGGACGGTTCCAGTCCTCGTCGCCGAGCGTGTGCTTGCGGTAGTGGGACTCGATCGCGTCCTCGATCCGGTCGTCCAGCTTGTGGCCGCCGCGGGCGAGGAACTTGATGCCGTTGTCCGGCATGGCGTTGTGGCTGGCGGACAGCATCACGCCGAAGTCGGCGCCGAGCGCGCCGGTGAGGTACGCCACGGCCGGGGTGGGCAGGACGCCGACCCGCAGGACGTCGACGCCGGCGCTCGCCAGACCGGCGATGACGGCGGCCTCCAGGAACTCGCCCGAGGCGCGCGGGTCACGGCCGACCACCGCGACCGGCCGGTGGCCGTCGAAGGCGCCGGCCTCGCCGAGCACATGGGCCGCCGCGACCGACAGACCGAGCGCCAGCTCCGCCGTCAGGCCCTCGTTGGCCACCCCGCGCACGCCGTCCGTACCGAAGAGTCGTCCCACTGTCCCGTCCTCCATCACCACTGCTCGGAACCCAACCGAAGATCCCGGCCGCCGCACAGTAGCCGGGGAACACGTCGCCCCGGAGTACTCGAGGTACTCCGGGGCGACGGTTTCGCACAACCAGGGGGTGCGCCGCCAGGGCGGAGCGCACCCCCGGGGAGGCGATTAGCGCTTGCTGTACTGCGGCGCCTTGCGGGCCTTCTTCAGACCGGCCTTCTTGCGCTCGACGGCACGGGCGTCACGCATCAGGAAGCCGGCCTTCTTCAGGGCGGCGCGGTTGTTGTCCACGTCGGCCTCGTTCAGGGCACGGGCGACGCCGAGGCGCAGCGCGTAGGCCTGGCCGGACACGCCACCACCGCTGATGCGGGCGACGACGTCGTAACGGCCGTCCAGCTCAAGGAGCTTGAAGGGCTCGTTCACGGTCTGCTGGTGCACCTTGTTCGGGAAGTAACCCTCGAGGGTGCGACCGTTGATCTTCCACTGGCCGGTGCCGGGGACGATGCGCACGCGGGCGATCGCCTCCTTGCGACGGCCGAGGCCGGCGCCCGGGGTGGCCTCGCCGAAGCGGCCGGCCAGGGACTCGGAGGTGTAGCTCTCCTCGGAGGTGTACTCGCCCTCGACGGCCTCAACGGCCTCGTCGAAGTCGACCTCAAGGGTTTCAGTGGTCTCGGCCACGATGTTCCTCAGCTCTTTTCAGTGTTGGGGGGCTTGGTGGCCGAATTACTGCGCGACCTGGGTGATCTCGAACGGCACCGGCTGCTGGGCAGCGTGCGGGTGCTGGTCGCCCGAGTAGACCTTCAGCTTGGAGAGCATCTGGCGGCCCAGGCTGTTCTTGGGGATCATGCCCTTGATGGCCTTCTCGACGGCCTTCTCCGGGTTGTTCGCCAGCAGGTCGTCGTAGCGCACCGAGCGCAGACCGCCCGGGAAGCCCGAGTGGCGGTAGGCCAGCTTCTGGGTCTTCTTGTTACCGGACAGGTGCACCTTGTCGGCGTTGATGATGATGACGAAGTCACCAGTGTCAACGTGCGGCGCGTAGATCGCCTTGTGCTTGCCCCGGAGGAGGTTGGCGGCCTGGGAGGCCAGGCGGCCGAGCACGACGTCGGTCGCGTCGATGACGTGCCACTGACGCTGGACGTCGCCGGGCTTGGGGCTGTACGTACGCACGGTCGTAGCCTTCGCTTTTCAGTGAGTGAGTCCTGACAGGAGCACCCGGACGGCAGAGCAGCCTGGCCAACCTTGGACGCAATTCAAGGGGGACCGCTGGTCGACGACCTGATGTCTCCGGCGTACCGACCTCTCACGTGAGATAGAGCGAGCCAATACGCACATCAAGCGTCCAGGTTACCGGCCCGACCCTGAGGGGTCAAAAATCGGCTGGACCCCTCCCGGCCGGGCCGGTCGCGACTCAGCGTTCGCGCTCCACCCGGGTCACGTCCCAGACCGGCTCCGACGACTCGTACACCCGGCCGTCCGCCCCGAACACCAGGAAGCGGTCGAAGGTCCTGGCGAACCAGCGGTCGTGGGTGACGCACAGCACGGTGCCCTCGAAGGCCTCCAGGCCGGTCTGCAGGGCCTCGGCGCTCTCCAGGTCCAGGTTGTCGGTCGGCTCGTCGAGCAACAGGGCCGTCACGCCGGAGAGTTCGAGCTTGAGGATCATCAGCCGGGCCTGCTGCCCGCCGGACAGCGACTCGAACTTCTGCTCCTCCTGGCGGTCCAGCTCGTAGCGGCGCAGCGCCCCCATCGCGGCGCCGCGGCTGAGCGCGTGCTCCTCCTCGACGATCGACCGCACGGTGCGGCCGAACAGCTCCGGGTGGGCGTGGGTCTGCCGGAAGTGGCCGGGTACGACCCGGGCGCCGAGCTTCCAGTCCCCGGTGTGCCCGACCGTCGTGTCACCGGCCAGCAGCCGCAGCAGGTGCGACTTGCCGGCGCCGTTGGCGCCCAGCACCGCGACCCGCTCGCCGTAGAAGACCTCCAGGTCGAAGGGCTGCATCAGGCCGGTGAGCTCCAGCTGCTCCAGGGTGAAGGCGCGCATGCCGGTGCGCCCGCCCTTGAGCCGCATGGTGATGCTCTGCTCGCGCGGGGGCTCCTCCGGGCGGCCGGCCTCCTCGAACTTCTTCAGCCGGGTCTGGGCGGCGGCGTAGCGGGTGGCGAGCGCGTGGCTGACCGAGGCCGCCTGGCGCAGGGTGACGACCAGCTTCTTGAGCTTGGCGTGCTCCTCGTCCCAGCGCCGGCCCAGTTCCTCGAAGCGCGCGAAGCGGTCCTTGCGGGCCTCGTGGAAGCTGTCGAAGCCGCCGCCGTGCACCCAGACGCTGCTGCCGGCGGCGCCGGACTCGACGGCGATGATCTTGTCCGCGGTCTTCGAGAGCAGCTCGCGGTCGTGCGAGATGTACAGCACCGTCTTCGAGGTGGTCATGATGGCCTCCTCCAGCCAGCGCTTGCCCGGGACGTCCAGGTAGTTGTCCGGCTCGTCGAGCAGCAGCACCTCCTCCGGGCCGCGCAGCAGCGCCTCCAGGACGAGCCGCTTCTGCTCGCCGCCGGAGAGGGTGTTCAGGCCCCGCCACTGGGCCTTGTCGAACGGCACCCCGAGGGCCGCCGTGGTGCAGACGTCCCAGTCCGTCTCGTAGTCGTAGCCGCCGACGTCGGCCCAGTCGGAGAGCGCCTGGGCGTAGGCCATCTGCGTCTTCTCGTCGTCCTGGGCGATCATCGCCAGTTCGGCGGCGTCCACCGCGCGGGCGGCCTTGGCGATCCGCTCGGGGGCGACCGACACCAGCAGGTCGCGCACCGAGGCGTCGGCCGGCAGCGCGCCCGGGGTGGACGACTGGTCCTCGCGGCCGGTGGTGCCGACGAACTGGCGCATCACGCCGAGCCCGCCGCTGATCGTCACCGAGCCGCCGTGCGGCTGGATGTCCCCCGCGATCATGCGCAGCAGGGTGGTCTTGCCGGCGCCGTTGGCACCGACCAGGGCGACCGCGGCGCCCTCTCCGACCCGGAAGGACGCGTCGTCGAACAACACGCGCCCGTCCGGCAGGTAGTACTCCAGGTGCGAAATCTCGACGTGTCCCATGGGAGCGATTCTCCCAAGCGGACGCGCCGGGCCAAAACGGATTACCCGACGGCCGGCTGCCCGGGCAGGGTCCGCATCCGCCGGGCCGCCCGGTTGCGCTCGGCCAGCTGGTCGTCCGGCGGGTAGCCGACCTCCTCCAGCGTGAGCCCGTACGGCCGGATCACGTTGACGGCGGAGTTGCGCACCCCGCCCGCCAGCACCTCGCCGGGGAACTCCACCGGCCGGTGCCCGTCGCCGACCAGCAGCATCGCGCCGACCAGCGCCCGGACCATGTTGTGGCAGAAGGCGTCGGCCCGGACGGTGGCGACCGCGAGCGAGCCCTCCTGGGCCGCGTAGGAGTCCACCGGGACGCGGTCCCAGTGCAGCTCCAGCAGGGTGCGGATGGTGGTGGCACCCTCGCGCTTCTTGCAGTACGCGGCGAAGTCGTGCTCGCCGAGCAGCAGCTTCGCCGCGGCGTTCATCCGGTCCACGTCCAGCGGGCGGTCGTGCCAGAGCACGTGGCCGCGCAGCAGCGGGTCCACCCCGCCCGGGTGGTCGGCGACGCGGTACGCGTACCGGCGCCAGACCGCCGAGAAACGGGCGTCGAACCCGGCCGGCGCCTCGCCGACCCGGTAGATCCGGACGTCCCCGGGCAGCCGGCCCGCCAGCCGGCGCAGCAGCTTCTCCCGGTGCGCCTCCCACAGCTCGGCGGGCAGGTCGACGTGGGCGACCTGGCCGCGGGCGTGCACCCCGGCGTCGGTGCGGCCGGCCACCGTCAGCGGGAACAGTTCGGGGCTGCGGGTGACGATCTGCAGCGCGGTCTCGATCTCCTCCTGGACCGTCCGCCGGCCGCCCTTCTGGCGGGCCCAGCCGGAGAACTCGGCGCCCTGGTAGGCGAGGTCGAGCCGGACCCGGACGTACCCGTCGGCCGGGCCGTCCTTCACCGGCGGCTGCTCGGCGCAATCGTTGACCACTGCTTCTCACATCTCCCGGGGATGAGGAACGGGCCCGCTCCCCCACTGCTGGGGAAACGGGCCCGCGGAACACCTAGAGGCGTCAGGCCTGCTCGGCGGCCTCGGCCTCGTCGGCCTTGGTCTCGACGGCAGCGGCCTCGTCGGCCTCCTTGACGGCGCGCTTGGTGGCGGCCTCGGCCTCGCCGACGGCGGTCTGCGCGACGGTCAGCGCCTCGACCAGCTCGATCACGGCCATCGGGGCGTTGTCGCCACGACGGGGACCGATCTTGGTGATGCGGGTGTAGCCACCCGGGCGGTTCTCGTAGCGCGGCGCGATCTCGGTGAAGAGGGTGTGCAGCACCGAGATGTCGGTGATGGTCTTGCGCACCAGGCGACGGTTGTGGATGTCGCCCTTCTTCGCCTTGGTGATCAGCTTCTCCGCCAGCGGGCGCATCCGACGGGCCTTGGCCTCGGTCGTGGTGATGCGGCCGTACTGGAACAGCTCCCGGCACAGACCGGCGAGCAGCAGCGGCTCGTGGTGCGGGCCGCCGCCGAGGCGGGCACCCTTGGTGGGACGCGGCATGGATTTCTCCTTGGATCTCCGACTACGGCCGTATCAGGTACCGCAGCGGGCGTACGGGCACTGTTGCCCGTACGACTTTCGCGACGGCGGGGGCGGCTCCGTGGAACCGCCCCCGCGGCCAATTCTCTTAGTACTGCTCGGTCTCGGCGAAGTGCGAGTCGTCGAGGTCGTCGGCGCCGAAGGCGTCGGCGGCAGCGGTCGGGTCGAACCCGGGCGGGCTGTCCTTGAGGGCCAGGCCCATGCCGGCCAGCTTCGCCTTGACCTCGTCGATCGACTTCGCACCGAAGTTGCGGATGTCGAGCAGGTCGGCCTCGGAGCGGGCGACGAGCTCACCCACGGTGTGGATGCCCTCGCGCTTGAGGCAGTTGTAGGAGCGGACGGTGAGCTCCAGCTCCTCGATCGGCAGCGCCAGGTCAGCGGCCAGGGCGGCGTCCGTCGGGGACGGGCCCATGTCGATGCCCTCGGCGTCGATGTTCAGCTCGCGGGCGAGACCGAACAGCTCGACCAGGGTCTTGCCGGCCGAGGCCATGGCGTCGCGCGGACGCATGGCGGGCTTGGTCTCGACGTCGACGATCAGCTTGTCGAAGTCGGTCCGCTGCTCGACACGGGTGGCCTCGACCTTGTAGGTGACCTTCAGCACCGGGCTGTAGATCGAGTCGACCGGGATGCGGCCGATCTCCTGGCCGGAGGCCTTGTTCTGGACGGCGGAGACGTAGCCGCGACCGCGCTCGACGGTCAGCTCCATCTCCAGCTTGCCCTTGCCGTTCAGCGTGGCGAGGACCAGCTCGGGGTTGTGCACCTCGACACCCGCCGGCGGGGCGATGTCGGCGGCGGTGACGACACCCGGGCCCTGCTTGCGCAGGTACATCACGACCGGCTCGTCGTGCTCCGAGGAGACGACCAGCTGCTTGATGTTGAGGATGAGGTCGGTCACGTCCTCCTTGACGCCCGGCACGGTGGTGAACTCGTGCAGGACGCCGTCGATGCGGATGCTGGTGACAGCGGCACCCGGGATCGACGACAGGAGCGTGCGGCGCAGGGAGTTGCCGAGGGTGTAGCCGAAGCCCGGCTCCAGCGGCTCGATCACGAACCGGGAGCGGAACTCGTCGACGACCTCTTCGGTCAGCGAGGGACGCTGAGCGATAAGCATGGGGGAAATCCTCCGGTTGTCTTCGGCACCCACTATTTGATGCCGACAGGACCAAGCGTACGGGCTCCCGTGGAGAACGGGAGCCCGTACGAGGTTTAAAACATCACCTGCGTGCCCGAAGGCGCTGCGTCAGACGCGGCGGCGCTTCGGCGGACGGCAGCCGTTGTGCGGGGTGGGGGTGACGTCCTGGATCGAGCCGACCTCCAGGCCGGTGGCCTGGAGCGAACGGATCGCGGTCTCGCGGCCGGAGCCCGGACCCTTCACGAAGACGTCAACCTTGCGCATGCCGTGCTCCTGCGCGCGACGGGCAGCGGCCTCGGCGGCCATCTGCGCGGCGAACGGGGTGGACTTGCGCGAGCCCTTGAAGCCGACGTGGCCGGCGGAGGCCCAGGAGATCACGTTGCCCGCGGGGTCGGTGATCGAAACGATGGTGTTGTTGAACGTGCTCTTGATGTGCGCGTGGCCGTGAGCGACGTTCTTCTTTTCCTTGCGGCGGATCTTCTTCGCGCCGGCAGCCTGACGACCCTTGGGGGGCATAAGTCTGTTCTCCTACTGAGGTGGTCGGTCCGCTGACCCGCGGGCCGGAGGGATGTCCGGTTACGGGACGGACTACTTCTTGCCCGGCTTCTTCTTGCCGGCGATCGCGCGACGCGGGCCCTTGCGGGTACGCGCGTTGGTGTGGGTGCGCTGGCCGCGGACCGGCAGGCCACGGCGGTGACGCAGACCCTCGTAGCAGCCGATCTCGACCTTGCGGCGGATGTCGGCGGCCACCTCACGGCGGAGGTCACCCTCGACCGTGTAGTTGGCGTCGATGTACTGACCCAGCTTGACCAGGTCGTCCTCGGTGATGTCGCGGACGCGGACGTCCGGGTTCACACCGGTCTCGGCCAGGGTCTGCTGGGCGCGGGTACGGCCGATGCCGTACACGTAGGTGAGGGCGATCTCGATCCGCTTCTCACGGGGGAGATCAACGCCGGCGAGGCGTGCCATTCAAGGCTCCTGTGCTTTTTCAGAGGTCTTGCGTGCTACCTACTCCGACACCTCACGGTGAGGGAGCCCCGGCCTCTGACCGGGGGTGGCAGTCCGTTCCGGACGGAACGGATCGGGCAGCCCGCTTATGACGTTTTCGCGTCGCGCGAAGTACTACGAGAAATGCTGGGGAGAGATCAGCCCTGGCGCTGCTTGTGGCGCAGGTTGTCGCAGATCACCATGACCCGGCCGTGACGGCGGATCACCTTGCACTTGTCGCAGATCTTCTTGACGCTCGGCTTGACCTTCATGTTCAGGTTCTCCGGGTCTAGATCTGACGTTCTTACTTGTAGCGGTAGACGATCCGCCCGCGCGTGAGGTCGTAGGGGCTGAGCTCCACGACGACCCGGTCGTCCGGCAGGATGCGGATGTAGTGCATGCGCATCTTGCCACTGATGTGCGCGAGGACCTTGTGACCGTTCTGCAGCTCGACCTTGAACATCGCGTTCGGCAGAGACTCGATCACGGTGCCCTCGATCTCAATGGCGCCTTGCTTCTTAGCCATGAACTGCGAGATCCACCTTCCGGGACCGGCTACCGTATGCGGAACGCTCGTGCGAACCTGGGTTCACCCCTCCCCCGGGGGGAAGAGGGCGCGCTGAAGCACGCTACGAGTGAGCCGACGGTCCATCCTACGCCAGCGCGTCCGACGGACCAAAACGGGGGTCCCGGAAAGCGGTCACCGTCACACCCGTCGCGTCAGGCCTTGGCGACGACCACCAGCGGCTCGACGTGGGCGGTGCAGGCCGAGCAGCGGCGGGCGGCCTCGGGGATCTCGGTCAGGCACTCGGGGCAGGGACGCTTCGGCGTCTTCGGCTTCTTCGGCATGTAGCGCGCGGTCGCCTTGGTGATCGGCAGCACCACGCAGAAGTACAGCACCGCGGCGGTCATGAAGAACGCGATCAGCACGTTGAGGAACTGCCCGTACGGGAAGGTCACCCCCGCGATGTGCGCCTTGTACGAGCTGAAGTCGCCGGCCGCACCGACCACCACGCCCACCAACGGGGTGAGGAAGGCGGACACGAAGCCGGTCACCACCGCGGTGAACGCGGCACCGATGACCACACCGACCGCCATGTCGACGACGTTGCCGCGCATCATGAAGTCGCGGAATCCCTTGAGCACTTACTCTCTCCTGCTCGCTCGTGAGCCACTACGGACCCTGCCAGCCGATAAAAATAGGACAAAAGCCCTGGAGGTCCAAACCTCCAGGGCTCTGATCCCTTGTCAGCAGCGGCAGTTGGGCGCCGTGGCGACTACGCGAGGGGGTCCGGAGCTGCGGTGATGCCCAGCTTGGCCAGCTCCGCCCTGCCGCCGTCGAAGGCGGTCAGCACCAGCGGGCCCTGCTCGGTGACGGCCACCGAGTGCTCCCAGTGCGAGGCCCAGGTGCCGTCGTTGGTGACGACCGTCCACTCGTCGTCCAGCACGGTGGTGTGCGGGGTGCCGAGCGAGACCATCGGCTCGATCGCCAGCACGGTGCCGGGGACCAGCTTCGGGCCCTTGCCGCGGCCGCGCTCGACGTAGTTCAGCACGTGCGGCTCCATGTGCATCGCGGTGCCGATGCCATGGCCGCCGTAGCCCTCGGTGATGCCCCACTTGCCCTTCGGCGGCAGCGGCTGGCGACGGATGAAGCCCTCGATCGCCTTGGAGACGTCCACCAGGCGGTTGTTCTTCTTCATCTGGGCGATGCCGGCCCACATCGAGCCCTCGGTGACCCGGCTCAGCATCTCGACCTCCGGGCTGACCTCGCCGACCGCCACCGTGATGGCCGAGTCGCCGTGCCAGCCGTCCAGGATGGCGCCGCAGTCGATCGAGATGACGTCACCCTCCTGGAGCACCCGCTCGCCGGGGATGCCGTGCACGACCTCGTTGTTCACCGAGGCGCAGATCACGCCCGGGAACCAGAGCCCGCCGTGGTGGGCCCGGAAGTTCGAGGTGGCACCGTGGCCGGTGATGACCTTGTCCGCGACGTCGTTGAGCTCCTGGGTGGTCACCCCGGGGACGACCGCCTCGCGACAGGCCTTCAGGGCCTCGGCGACGACCAGCCCGGCCGCTCGCATCTTCGCGATCTGCTCGGGGGTCTTGATCTCCACCATCTGGTCACGCCTTCCAAGTCCGGATTACCACTGCTACCACCGTACGACGCCGAAACGGCCGGGCCACCCGCGAGGGGCGGGCGACCCGGCCGTACCGTCGTACGTTCGCCGAGAGACTCAGCTGTCCCGCTTCAGCGCCTCGATGGCGCGGGAGGTGACCTCGTCCACCTTGCCGAGGGCCAGGATGGTCACCAGCAGCCCCTGCTCCTTGTAGTAGCCGATGATCGGCTCGGTCTCCGTGTGGTAGACCTCCAGACGGGTGCGCACCGCCGCCTCGGTGTCGTCGGAGCGCTGGTAGAGCTCGCCACCGCACTCGTCGCAGACACCCTCCTCCTTCGGCGGGTTGTACGCGACGTGGAACACGTGGCTGCCGTTCTTGCGGCACAGGCGACGGCCCGCGATCCGCTTGACGACCTCGTCCTCGGGGACCTCCAGGTCCAGGACGCCGTCCAGCTTGATGCCCTTCTCGGCGAGAAACTCGTCGAGCGCCTCGGCCTGGCCCAGGTTGCGGGGGAAGCCGTCGAGCAGGAAGCCGTTCTCGGCGTCCGCCTGGAGCATGCGGTCCTTGGCCATCCCGATGGTGACCTCGTCCGGTACCAGGCGGCCGGCGTCCATGTAGCCCTTGGCCTCGAGCCCCAGCGGGGTGCCCTGGCCGATGTTGGCACGGAACAGGTCGCCGGTGGAGATGTGCGGGATGGACAGGGTCTTGGCGAGCAGGTGCGCCTGAGTACCCTTCCCGGCCCCGGGAGGACCAACGAGGACGATACGCATCAGCGGAGGAACCCTTCGTAATTGCGCTGCTGGAGCTGGCTCTCGATCTGCTTCACAGTTTCGAGTCCGACGCCGACGACGATGAGCACGCTGGTGCCGCCGAACGGGAAGTTGGTCTGCTGTCCGAAGGCGACCAGGGCGATCATCGGGATCAACGCGATCAGGCCCAGGTAGAGCGAACCCGGCCACGTGATACGGGTCAGCACGTAGTTCAGGTACTCGGCCGTCGGTCGGCCGGCCCGGATACCCGGGATGAACCCACCATACTTCTTCATGTTGTCGGCAACTTCTTCGGGGTTGAAGGAGATGGCGACGTAGAAGAACGCGAAGAAGACGATCAGCAGGAAGTAGGTGGCCATGTAGATCGGGTGGTCACCCTTGACGAAGTTCGTCCGGATCCACGTGGCCCAGCCTGCCTGGCTGTTGGTCAGCTGGACCACCAGGGCGGGGATGTACAGCAGCGACGAGGCGAAGATGACCGGGATGACACCGGCCTGGTTCACCTTGAGCGGGATGTAGGTCGAGGTCCCGCCGAACGCGCGGCGCCCGATCATCCGCTTCGCGTACTGGACCGGGATCCGGCGCTGGGCCTGCTCGACGAAGATGACCAGCATCACGACGATGACGCCGACCGCGACCACCGAGAGGAACTCGACCCAGCCGCCGCCGATGGTGCCGGACTGCTTGATCGCCCACATCGAGGACGGGAACTGGGCCGCGATCGAGGTGAAGATCAGCAGCGACATGCCGTTGCCGATGCCGCGGTCGGTGATCAGCTCGCCGAGCCACATGATGACCGTCGTGCCGGCGGTCATGGTGAGCACCATGACGGCGATCCGGAACACGCCGGTGTCCGGGACGATCTGGTTGGCCAGCGGGCAGCCGGAGAACAGCGCACCGCTGGAGGCCGTCGCCACGATGCCGGTGCCCTGGAGCACGGCGAGCGCGATGGTCAGGTAGCGGGTGTACTGGGTGATCTTGGCCTGGCCGGCCTGTCCCTCCTTCTTCAGCATCTCCAGTCGCGGGATCACGACGGTGAGGAGCTGGAGGATGATGCTCGCCGTGATGTACGGCATGATGCCGAGGGCGAAGATCGTCAGCTGGAGGAGCGCGCCACCGCTGAACAGGTTGACGAGTCCGAAGAGGCCGCTGTTCTTGGTCTCCTTCACGCACTCGTTCACGGCCGTGAAGCTCACGCCCGGGATCGGGATGTGCGAGCCCAGGCGGAACAGCACCATGATGCCCAGCGTGAACAGCAGCTTCTTGCGCAGGTCGGGCGTCTGGAACGCCCGCGCGAACGCACTGAGCACGGTGCCTCCTGCGCCTCCCGCGCGTCGTCGGCGGGAGGGTCGGTCCTGAATGGGGAGTTTGGCGGTTCGGGCTCCCGTACAGACGGCACAGGCGAGCCTACGCGCAGCCTACAAGGGAACTCCACGGACTCTAACAGTGCGCAGCCACTCGGAAGAAGCGCGTACCACCCCTCCCCCACTCATGGGGTACGGGATGCCCGGGTTTGCCACACAAAAGAACGAGCGCCGTCCGGCCGGATATCCCCGGGAACGGCGCGAGCCCCGCACCTCCCGGAGGAGGTGCGGGGCTCGAAGCCGGTTGTCAGCGGGCTCAGACGAGCTCGGTGACCGTACCGCCGGCGGCGGTGATCTTCTCGGCGGCCGAGCCGGAGACGGCGTCGACCGTCACCTGCAGGGCAACCGAGATCTCGCCGGTGCCGAGCACCTTGACGAGGGAGTTCTTGCGAACCGCGCCCTTGGCGACCAGGTCCTCGACCGTGACCTCTCCACCCTGCGGGTAGAGCTCGGCCAGCTTGTCGAGGTTGACGACCTGGAAGGTGATCTTGAACGGGTTCTTGAAACCCTTCAGCTTCGGCAGGCGCATGTGGAGCGGCATCTGGCCACCCTCGAAGCGCTGCGGAACCTGGTAGCGGGCCTTCGTGCCCTTGGTACCACGACCAGCGGTCTTACCCTTGGAGCCCTCACCACGACCCACGCGGATCTTGTCGGTCTTGGCACCCGGGGCGGGACGCAGGTTGTGGATCTTGATCGGGTTGTCGCCCATGATCAGTCCACCTCCTCAACCGTCACCAGGTGACGGACCGTGTGGGCCATCCCGCGAATCTCGGGACGGTCCTCCTTGACCACCACGTCGTGCATGCGCTTGAGACCAAGCGAACGCAGGGTGTCACGGTGGTTCTGCTTGCTGCCGATGTACGACTTGGTCTGCGTGATCTTCAGGCGAGCCATCAGGCGCTCACCCCAGCAGCACGCGCCCGCAGCAGAGCGGCGGGGGCCACGTCCTCCAGCGGCAGACCACGACGGGCGGCGATCTCCTCGGGGCGCACGAGGCCCTTCAGAGCGGCCACCGTGGCGTGCACGATGTTGATCGCGTTGTCCGAGCCGAGCGACTTCGACAGGATGTCGTGGATGCCGGCGCACTCCAGGACGGCGCGCACCGGACCACCGGCGATAACACCGGTACCGGGGGCGGCGGGCTTCAGCAGCACGACGCCGGCGGCCTTCTCACCCTGGATCGGGTGCGGGATGGTGCCCTGGATACGGGGGACCTTGAAGAAGTTCTTCTTGGCCTCCTCAACACCCTTGGCGATGGCGGCCGGAACCTCCTTCGCCTTGCCGTAACCGACACCCACGGTGCCGTCACCGTCGCCCACCACGACCAGCGCGGTGAAGCTGAAGCGACGACCACCCTTGACAACCTTGGCGACACGGTTGATCGCGACGACGCGCTCGACGTAAGCGGTCTTCTCGACGGCGGGGGCGTTGCCCCGGTCGTCACGCTTACGGTCGCGCCGCTCGCCACCGCCGGTGCCACCGCCGGCGCCGCTACCGCGGCGCTGGGGTCCAGCCATTGGAATTACCTCTCTCGTTTACGTCCGTCGACAGAGTCGACGAGCGGCTTAGAAGTCGAGCCCGGCCTCGCGGGCCGCGTCCGCCAGGGCGGCGATGCGGCCGGCGTACCGGTTGCCCGCGCGGTCGAAGACGACCGACTCGATGCCGGCGGCCTTGGCGCGCTCGGCGACCAGGCTCCCGACCTTCTTGGCCAGCTCGGTCTTGTCGCCCTCGGCGCCCTTGATGGACACGTCGAGGGTGGACGCCGACGCCAGGGTGTGACCCTTGGCGTCGTCGATGACCTGGGCGACCATGTGACGGTTCGAGCGCGTCACGACGAGGCGCGGACGCACCTCGGTGCCGACGACGCGCTTGCGAACGCGGATCGCGCGGCGCTTGCGAGCGGCGCTCTTGTAGGCGTTGCCCTTGCCGATCTTGACAGAGACACTCATCGCTTACTTACCACTCTTTCCGACCTTGCGGCGGATGACCTCGCCCGCGTACTTGACACCCTTGGCCTTGTACGGGTCCGGCTTGCGCAGCTTGCGGATCTTCGCGGCGACCTCGCCGACCTTCTGCTTGTCGATGCCGTCCACGTGGAACTTGGTGGCCGACTCGACGACGAAGGAGATGCCCTCGGGCGCCTCGACGAGGATCGGGTGGCTGTAGCCCAGCTGGAACTCCATGTCGGAGCCCTTCGCCAGAACTCGGTAGCCGACACCGCTGATCTCCAGCGACTTGCGGTAGCCCGCGGTCACGCCGGTGATCATGTTCGCCACCAGCGTGCGGGTCAGGCCGTGCAGGGCCTTCGACTGACGCTCGTCGTTGGGGCGGGTGACAGCCAGAATGCCGTCCTCGCCCTTGCCGATCTCGATCGGCGCGGCGACGACGTGGGTGAGGGAGCCCTTCGGGCCCTTCACCGAGACCGTCTGGCCATCGATGGTGACGTCCACGCCAGCGGGGACCTGGATGGGCAGCCGTCCAATGCGCGACATTGCTGTACCTCCGTTTCCCGAATTACCAGACGTAGGCGAGAACTTCTCCGCCTACGCCCTTCTTGGCGGCCTGCTTGTCGGTCAGGAGGCCGGAGGACGTGGAGATGATCGCCACGCCCAGGCCGCCGAGAACCTTCGGCAGGTTGGTGGACTTTGCGTAAACGCGCAGACCCGGCTTGCTGATGCGCTTGATGCCGGCAATGGAGCGCTCACGGTTGGGGCCGAACTTGAGCTCGATGGTCAGCTTCTTGCCGACCTCGCCCTCGACGGGCTCCTCAACCTTGTAGGAGGAGATGTACCCCTCCTGCTGCAGGATCTCGGCGACGTGCGCCTTGATCTTGCTGGCCGGCATCGCCACGGTGTCGTGGTACGCCGAGTTCGCGTTACGCAGACGCGTGAGCATGTCTGCGATGGGGTCGGTCATGGTCATGATGGCCTCAGGCCTCTCTCGCCGCGGTTTCTCCGCGCCAGGTCCCCCTTACGCACTCTTCCGAGTTCGTCAGGGGCACAAGCGCAGGGGACCTGCGACGTCGTAAGACTGGGTGCGAGCCCTCCCTTGAGAGGGCCACGGACGTCCATGGGGAAGCCGTGGCAGGGGGCCCGACCCCACTACCTTACGGGAATCCGTACGGCAGGCCCAAAACGGGCCGGTGTGGGATCGGGCACCTCTGCTTCGCTGTGTGCCTAAAGCGCCTTGATTACCAGGAGCTCTTGGTCACGCCCGGCAGCTCGCCGCGGTGCGCCATCTCACGGAGGCAGACACGGCACAGGCCGAACTTGCGGTACACCGAGTGCGGACGGCCGCAGCGCTGGCACCGGGTGTAGGCCCGGACGCCGAACTTCGGCTTCCGCTCGGCCTTCGCGATGAGGGACTTCTTCGCCATTGGCTCACGCCTCCTTGAACGGGAAGCCCAGAGCGCGCAGGAGCGCCCGGCCCTCGTCGTCGGTCTGAGCGGTGGTCACGACGGTGATGTCCATACCGCGCTGACGGTCGACCTTGTCCTGGTCGATCTCGTGGAACATAACCTGCTCGGTCAGACCGAAGGTGTAGTTGCCACGGCCGTCGAACTGCTTCGGGGAGAGGCCGCGGAAGTCACGGATTCGCGGCAGGGCCAGCGAAACCAGACGGTCCAGGAACTCCCACATGCGGTCACCGCGGAGGGTGACGTGCGTGCCGATCGGCTGGCCCTCGCGCAGCTTGAACTGCGCGATGGACTTGCGAGCCTTGGTCACGGCCGGCTTCTGACCGGTGATCGCGGTCAGGTCGCGGATCGCGCCCTCGATCAGCTTGCTGTCACGGGCGGCCTCGCCGACACCCATGTTGACGACGACCTTGACCAGGCCGGGCGTCAGCATGACGTTCTCGTACGAGAACTGCTCCTGCAGCTGACCCTTGATCTCGGAGTTGTAACGCTCCTTGAGACGGGGGGTCACCTTCTCAACAGTCGTCTCAGACATCAGATGTCCTCACCGGTTCGCTTGGCAACGCGGATCTTGTTGCCCTCGTCATCGAAGCGGTAGCCAACGCGGGTGACGACCTTCTTGCCGTCCTTCTCCACGACCAGCTGGACGTTGGAGACGTGCACCGGGGCCTCGACGGTGACAATGCCACCCTGAGTGCCCGGGCCCGGCTTGGTGTGCTTCTTGACCCGGTTCACACCCTCGACCAGGACCTTGTTCTCGGCGGGCATGGCCTGGATGACCTTGCCCTGCTTGCCGCGGTCCTTGCCGGTGATGACCTGAACCAGGTCACCCTTCTTGATCTTCATGCTGTTCGCCATGAGTTAGAGCACCTCCGGCGCAAGCGAGATGATCTTCATGAACTTCTTGTCACGCAGCTCGCGGCCCACCGGGCCGAAGATGCGGGTGCCACGGGGGTCACCGTCGGTGTTCTTCAGAACAACCGCGGCGTTCTCGTCGAAGCGGATGTACGAGCCATCCGGACGACGACGCGACTTCACGGTACGGACGACGACGCACTTGACGACGTCACCCTTCTTCACCGAACCGCCGGGGATCGCGTCCTTGACGGTCGCGACGATGACGTCCCCGATACCGGCGTAGCGACGACCGGAGCCACCGAGAACGCGGATGCAAAGGATTTCCTTCGCGCCCGTGTTGTCGGCGACACGCAGTCGCGACTCCTGCTGGATCACAGCTTTCTCCTGATCGTCAACGAGAGCTGACGGGCCGGCCGCTGCTCACACCGGCGTCCCTCAGGGACCCGCTGCACATACGGCCGTACCACATCGGCTTCGTTACTTGGCCTTCTCGAGGATCTCGACGACGCGCCAGCGCTTCGTCGCGGACAGCGGGCGGGTCTCCGCGAGGAGGACCCGGTCGCCGATGCCGCAGGCGTTCGCCTCGTCGTGCGCCTTCAGCTTGTTCGTACGGCGGATGACCTTGCCGTACAGAGCGTGCTTGACGCGGTCCTCGACGGCGACGACGACGGTCTTGTCCATCTTGTCGCTGACGACGAGACCCTCACGGGTCTTGCGGAAACCGCGCGTCTCGTTGGTGTTCTCAGTCATCAGGCGTTCTCCACCGTCTCGATGCCCAGCTCGCGCTCGCGCATCAGGGTGTAGATCCGCGCGATGTCCTTGCGGACGAGCTTCAGCCGTCCGTGGTTGTCGAGCTGCCCGGTCGCCGCCTGGAAGCGGAGGTTGAACAGCTCCTCCTTGGCCTCACGGAGCTTGGCAACGAGACCCTCGTTGTCCAGCTCGCGGAGGTCAGCAGCCTTGGTGCCGGCCGACATCAGCTCTCACCTGCCTCGCGCCGGATGATCCGGCACTTCATCGGGAGCTTGTGAGCTGCGCGGGTCAGCGCCTCACGAGCCACCTTCTCGTTGGGGTACGACAGCTCGAACATGACCCGACCCGGGTGCACGTTCGCGATCCACCACTCGGGCGAACCCTTACCGGAACCCATGCGGGTCTCGGCCGGCTTCTTGGTGAGCGGACGGTCCGGGTAGATGTTGATCCAGACCTTGCCGCCACGCTTGATGTGACGGGTGACGGCGATACGAGCGGACTCGATCTGCCGGTTCGTCACGTAGGCCGGGGTGACGGCCTGGATGCCGTACTCGCCGAACGCGAGCTCGGTGCCACCCTTGGCAGCGCCGCGGCGCTTGGGGTGGTGCTGCTTGCGGTGCTTGACCCGACGGGGGATCAGCATTGGGGTCAGGCCTCCGTTCCGGTGTTCTCGGCAGCCGGAGCCTCGGCGGCCGCGGCCGCGGGGGCCTCGGCAGCGGCGGGGCGACGGCCACGGCCACCGCGCTCGCCACCACGGCGGTCGCCACCGCGGGCGGGACGACCACCCTCGGGACGGGCCGGGCGGTTGCCCGAGCGGGCAGCGGCGTTCTCAGCGCGGACCTCGGCGATGTTCTTGACGTCGCCCTTGTAGATCCAGACCTTCACGCCGATGCGGCCGAAGGTGGTCTTGGCCTCGAAGAAGCCGTAGTCGACGTTCGCACGCAGGGTGTGCAGCGGCACGCGACCCTCGCGGTAGAACTCCGAACGGCTCATCTCGGCGCCGCCGAGACGACCGGAGCACTGGACCTTGATGCCCTTGGCGCCGGACTTCATGGTGCCCTGCATCGACTTGCGCATGGCACGGCGGAAGGAGACGCGCGAGGACAGCTGCTCCGCGACGCCCTGAGCCACGAGCTGGGCGTCCAGCTCGGGGTTCTTGACCTCGAGGATGTTCAGCTGGACCTGCTTGCCGGTCAGCTTCTCGAGGTCGCCGCGGATGCGGTCGGCCTCGGTGCCACGGCGACCGATGACGATGCCGGGGCGGGCGGTGTGGATGTCGACGCGGACGCGGTCGCGGGTGCGCTCGATCTCAACCTTCGAGATGCCGGCGCGCTCCATGCCCTTCGTCATCATGCGACGAATGGCAACGTCTTCCTTGACGTAGTCCTTGTACAGCTTGTCGGCGTACCAGCGGGACTTGAAGTCCGTGCTGATGCCGAGGCGGAACCCGTGCGGGTTAACCTTCTGGCCCATTACCGGGTCCCTTCCTTGCTGCTGACGACCACGGTGATGTGGCTGGTCCGCTTGCGGATCCGGTAGGCGCGGCCCTGGGCACGCGGGCGGAACCGCTTCAGGGTCGGACCCTCGTCAACGTACGCCTCGCTGATGACGAGGTCGTCCACGTTGGAGTGGTTGTAGTTGTGCGCGGCGTTGGCAATGGCGCTGTCGAGCACCTTGCCGACCGGCACGGTGGCGGCCTGCGGAGCGAAACGCAGGACGGCCTGGGCCTCCGTGGCCGGCAGGCCACGGATGAGGTCCACCACGCGGCGGGCCTTCATGGGCGTGACGCGGATGTACCGCGCCTGGGCCCTGGCTTCCATGGTTGTCCCCTTAATGGAGTAAGTCATTGAGTCGTTCTGGCGGTGAAGCTCAGGCGACTAGCGACGCTTCGACTTGCGGTCGTCCTTGACGTGGCCGCGGAAGGTGCGGGTCGGAGCGAACTCGCCCAGCTTGTGGCCGACCATCGACTCGGTGACGAACACCGGGACGTGCTTGCGACCATCGTGAACCGCGATCGTGTGGCCGAGCATGGCCGGGAAGATCACGGAGCGACGGGACCAGGTCTTGATGACGTTCTGGGTACCCGCCTCGTTCTGCGCGTCCACCTTCTTGAGAAGGTGGCCGTCGATGAAGGGGCCCTTCTTGAGACTGCGCGGCATCTGACCTGCTCCTAGCGCTTCTTGTTGGTCTTGCGGCGGCGCACGATGAGAGCGTCCGACGCCTTCTTCGGGCGACGGGTACGACCCTCCTTCTGGCCCCACGGCGAGACCGGGTGGCGACCACCGGAGGTCTTACCCTCACCACCACCGTGCGGGTGGTCGATCGGGTTCATGGCCACACCACGCACGGTCGGGCGAACGCCCTTCCAGCGCATACGGCCGGCCTTGCCCCAGTTGATGTTCGACTGCTCGGCGTTGCCGACCTCGCCGACGGTCGCGCGGCAGCGCGCGTCCACCAGGCGGATCTCGCCGGAGGGCATGCGCAGGTGCGCCATCTTGCCCTCACGCGCCAGCAGCTGGATGCCGGAGCCGGCGGAGCGGGCCAGCTTGGCACCGCCACCGGGACGCAGCTCCACCGCGTGGATGGTGGTACCGACCGGGATGTTGCGCAGCGGCAGGTTGTTGCCCGGCTTGATGTCGGCGCCAGCGCCGTTCTCGATCCGGTCACCCTGCGCGATGCCGCGCGGCGCGATGATGTAGCGCTTCTCGCCGTCCGCGTAGTGCAGGAGCGCGATGCGCGCGGTGCGGTTCGGGTCGTACTCGATGTGCGCGACCTTGGCCGGCACGCCGTCCTTGTCGTGACGACGGAAGTCGATCACGCGGTAGGCGCGCTTGTGACCGCCACCCTGGTGGCGAACGGTGATCCGACCGGCGTTGTTACGGCCGCCCTTGCTGTGCAGGGGGCGAACCAGCGACTTCTCCGGCGTGGACCGCGTGATCTCTACGAAGTCGGCCACGCTGGAGCCACGACGGCCCGGCGTAGTCGGCTTGTACTTGCGGATGCCCATTTGGCTCTCTCGTCCTCGTCCTTATCGACGATCACGATCTCCGTTAGGAGACCGGACCACCGAAGATGTCGATGCGGTTGCCCTCGGCCAGCGTCACGATGGCGCGCTTGGTGTCCTTGCGCTTGCCAAAGCCCGTCTTGGAGCGCTTGCGCTTGCCCTGACGGTTGATCGTGTTGACAGCCTCGACCTTGACCGAGAAGACCGCCTCGACGGCCTGCTTGATCTGGGTCTTGTTGGCGCCCGGCGACACGATGAACGTGTACTTGTTCTCGTCGAGAAGGCTGTAGCTCTTCTCGGAGATGACCGGCTTCACCAGGACGTCACGGGGGTCCGTGAACGTCTTGCTCGTAACGTCGCTCATCAGGCGGCGCTCCCTTCGAGCTCGCCCTCAGCGGCAACGGCCTTGGCGGACGCGGCCGGACCGGCCACGAAACGCTCGAAGGCGGCCTGGGTGAAGACCACATCGTCGGAGACGAGCACGTCGTAGGTGTTCAGCTGACCGGCGTCCAGGATGTGCACGTGCGGCAGGTTACGAGCGGACTTCAGGCCCAGCTCGTCCTCGCGCTCGACGACCAGGAGGACGTTCTTGCGCTCGGTGATCTTGCCGAACAGGCCCTTGGCGGCCTTGGTCGACGGCACCTCGGCCGCGACCACGTCGGTGACGACGTGGATGCGGTTGTGGCGGGCCCGGTCGGTGAGCGCACCGCGCAGAGCGGCGGCGATCATCTTCTTCGGGGTCCGCTGCGAGTAGTCGCGCGGCACGGGACCGTGCACGACGCCACCGCCGGCGAACTGCGGCGCACGGGTCGAGCCCTGACGGGCGCGGCCGGTGCCCTTCTGGCGGTACGGCTTCTTGCCGCCGCCACGGACCTCGCCACGAGTCTTGGTCTTGTGGGTGCCCTGACGGGCCGCAGCGAGCTGCGCCACGACGACCTGGTGCATCAGCGGAACGCTGACCTTCGCGTCGAAGATCTCGGCCGGCAGCTCGAGGCTGCCGGTCTTGTCACCCGAGGGCGACAGGATGTCAATGGTGCTCATATCCTTCACAGCCCCTTCGCCGCGGTGCGGACGAGGACGAGGCCGCCGTTCGGGCCCGGGATCGCACCCTTGATCAGGAGCAGACCCTTCTCCGCGTCAACCGCGTGCACGGTCAGGTTCTGGGTGGTCACACGCTCGTGACCCATCCGGCCGGCCATCTTCAGGCCCTTGAACACGCGGCCCGGGGTGGCGCAGCCACCGATGGAACCGGGCGAACGGTGCTTGCGCTGCACGCCGTGACCGGCGCCGAGGCCCCGGAAGTTGTGGCGCTTCATGACACCGGCGAAGCCCTTGCCCTTGGAGGTGCCGGTCACGTCGACCTTGACACCCGCCTCGAACAGCTCGGCGGTGATCTCCTGGCCCAGGGTGTACTCGGACGCGTCCGAGGTACGCAGCTCGACCAGGTGGCGGCGCGGGGTGACACCGGCCTTGGCGAAGTGACCCGCGAGGGGCTTGTTCACCTTGCGGGGGTCGATCTCGCCGAAGCCGATCTGGACGGCGTCGTAGCCGGCCGGGCTGTCGGCGGTGTGGACCTGGGTCACGACATTGGGCCCAGCCTTGACGACGGTCACCGGGACGACCCGGTTGTTCTCGTCCCAGACCTGGGTCATGCCGAGCTTCTCGCCCAGGATGCCCTTAATCTGCTTAGCCATCTTCGGTGCGCCTCTCAGAGCTTGATCTCGATGTCGACGCCGGCCGGCAGGTCGAGACGCATCAGCGAGTCAACCGTCTTCGGCGTGGGGTCGAGGATGTCGATCAGACGCTTGTGAGTACGCATCTCGAAGTGCTCGCGCGAGTCCTTGTACTTGTGCGGCGAGCGGATGACGCAGTACACGTTCTTCTCAGTGGGCAGCGGCACCGGGCCCGCGACCTGCGCACCAGTACGGATCACCGTCTCGACGATCTTCTTCGCCGAAGAGTCGATGACCTCGTGGTCGTAGGCCTTGAGCCGGATGCGGATCTTCTGTCCCGCCATGGCTACTCAGTAGTCCTTTGTCCTTAGTCACTGCACGACAACCCTCCGACCCCCGCGCTCGGGCGTGTCGCACTCGCGCTTGCAAAAAACCAACGAATCACTTCGTCGGTTTAGAACTTTCGGGGTTGGGGGCGCCGGGTCGAGGCCCCGCTCACGCTTCCCGGAAGATTCCCGTACTTTCGCCCCGCAGCTGCCGTGGCGTAGAACTCACGCTTGACGGCCATCACGGGAACGACGAGTACATGGGACTCGCTTCCAGTCCTCCCGGCGGGAGGCGCGCAGCATCGGCACTCAACCGAGCAACTTGGACATACTGCCACATGGAGCAGCCCGGATGCCAATCGGGGCCGGTGAGGCGCTCCTCACCGGCCCCGATGGGGTGAACGCCCTGGTCAGTCCTTGCGCCAGAGCACCCAGCCGCGGTCCTTGTTGAACTTCGCGACGTGCCAGCCGGGCTTCGGATCCGGCCAGCTGGCCTCCGGCGGGGCGTCCTTGCCGGTGGCCGCCAGGAACGCGGTGGCCTTCTCCGGCGGGGTGTTGCCGCCCTTGACGTCGTCCGTCCAGACCCGGCCCCAGTAGACCTCGTAGGCCATCGCCATCCGGGTGTCCCAGTCGAGGTCCCAGTCCAGGACCACGTTGTCGCCCTTGCGCAGGCCCGCCTCCTTGGCCACGCCGACCGCCTGGTACTTGCGGAACTTGGCGTGCGGCTCGGAGACGTTGTCGGTGATGGCGACCGTCGCGTAGGCCGCGAACAGCGTCAGGCAGGCCACCACCGCGGCGACCACCCGGCGCCCGCCGGCCACCCGCAGCAGCAGGCAGGCGGCCAGCACCGCCAGCGCGCCGAAGCTCGTCCGGATCATGTGCAGGCCGTCCCAGGTCGAGGCCAGGAACATCGCGTCCGGCACCGTCCACGGGCTGATCCAGAGCTTGAGCGCGGCACCCGCGTACGCGCCGACCGACAGCTGGATGACACCGATCACCACCGTGCCGACCAGCGCCATCCACAGCAGCGCACGGACCCCGGCCCGGAACAGCGCGGTCAGGCCGACCACCAGGAACAGCGGCACCAGCACCGCGCAGTACCGGGCGTACACCCAGTTGTCGGTCCGGTCGTTGTCCGCCAGGCCGGCCGCCGAGGCCAGCGCGGTGCCGAACAGCATCGCCACCATGGTGAAGGCCACCACCCGCTCGGCCACCGAGTACCGGCGCCGGAACACCACCACCACGCACAGCACGAGGGCGATCGCCCCGAAGCCGTACGTGGAGGTCATGAAGTACCACAGCTGCCCGAACGTGCGGGCGACGATCGTGCCGATGTACTTGCTGTCCTCGAGGTTCTCGAAGACCTTGTTGCCGACGTCGCTCGGCGGCACGTCCTTGAACCGGCTCTCGACGAAGCCGGCCAGCAGCTTGGCGCCCAGGTACGACACCCCGAGCGCGCCGACGCCGGCCAGCGAGGCGAGCCGCGGCGCCCAGCCGAGGACCAGCACCACGACCAGCACCAGCCCCGTCAGCGCCACGACCACGCCGCCCCGGTCGTGGGTGGCCATCGTGTAGCCGGCCGCCAGGCCCATCCCCGCCGCGTACAGCGCGCGGCGGCGCGCCGTGCCGGGCGAGAGCCAGCCGTGCATCGCGAGCACCCAGGCCAGCAGGAGCACCGGCAGCACGGTGTCCGACATGACGAACTGGGAGTAGAAGACCACCGGCGGCACCACCGCCACGGCGGTGCCCACCAGGTACGCCTGCGGCCGGGACAGGCCCAGCCGGCGCGCCGCCACCACGGCCAGCGGGAACACCAGCGCGTTGAGCACCGCGTTGATGCCCATCACCAGGTGGTACGCGGTGGCCGGGTTGTCGGCGATCCGCAGCGCCGGCGAGATCAGCAGCGGGTAACCGCCCGGGATCACCACGCCGACCGGCATCTCGGTGGTCGGCCGGCCGGCCAGCACCCGCGCTATCACCAGGTACGAGTCCTCGTCGGCGTGCACCGACGGGAAGTAGTTGTGGATCGACAGCACCAGGCGGAACGCCACCTGCGCGCCGTACCCGAGCAGCAGGGCCGCCGGCCAGAACCAGCGGTGGGCGGCGAGCGCCCGCAGCCGGACCGGCACGACCTGGGCCGGGGTGCCGGGCGCGCTCCCGTCGCCGCCCTCACCCCGGCGCGGCCCGTCGGACGTGTGGGCAGAGTCGATCAGCGGCTGCACCGAGACACTTCCCTACTTGTATGAGTTGACGATCTCGTCATGGCCGGTTCCGGACGGCGCGCCACGGGTCCTGCCACCACGCGTCGAAGCGCATCGGCAGTGTGCCACGCGGTGATCGGCCGGAGCCAACGCACTCCTCGCCCCTGGACGACAACGACCCGCCGGGGAACGGTGGTTCAGCCCGCGCTGATCCCCCGATCGAGGTGCTGGCAGAATCGCGGTGTCCGGCCACCGAAACCACACACCGCCCCCGCGTCCACGTGCTGCGGGAAGCAGAAGGACCGAACAGTGACGACGAGCGTCCAGCCCGCCCCCGCCTCGGGCAGGCATCAGGGCATACCGCCCAGCCAGAGGAGACGGGCAGCCGCTCTTCGCCTCCCCGCTGTCCTCTGGGCCGCGGAGATCCTGACCGCAGCCGCGGCGGCGCTGTTCATGACCGGTCTGGCATGGACCGTCCACCTGAACCCCATGTCGAGGATCGGCCAGGTCAGCGGCCTCGCCGCGCTCCAGCTCCGGCTCCTGCTGCTCGTCGGCCTCGTCGTCCTGGTCCTGGTGCCGGCGATGCGCCGCTGGGCGGACCTCCCGGTGCGGTTCGCCGCCGCCGCGGTCGCGGGCCTGTCCTCCGGCGTCCTGGCCGCCGGCATCTCGCTCGCGCTGCGCGACACCAACTGGCCGCTGTACGCCCAGCACGGCGACTCCGGCAGCCTCCAGGCCTGGGTCGGCGCCCTGATGGACGGCAAGTCCCTCGACGGCGCCTACCCTCCGCTGTTCCCGCACATCGTCGCCTTCATCGCCGAGCACCTCACCCACGGCCAGGTGGGCTACGCGCTCAAGCTCGCCGACCTGGCGTTCACCGCGCTGCTGGGCCCGCTCGCCTACCTGTCCTGGCGCCTGCTGCTGCCCCCGCTCTGGGCGCTCGGGATCGGCGTCACCGCCGCCCTGCCGATGGCGCAGCCGTACAAGCCGTACACCACCTTCGTGCTCGTCGCCTTCCTCCCCGTGGTGGCGAAGCTGATGCAGCTCCTCCAGCGCGCCCCGGACCTCCCGCGCCGCACCGCCGCCGTCCGCGGCGCCGTACTCGGCCTCGGGATCGGGCTGCTGTTCCTCCTCTACTCCGGCTGGTTCGTGTGGTCCGCGGCCGGAGTGGTGGTGCTCACCCTGGTGCTGCTGCTGCGCGCCCGCCGCACCGGCGGTACCCCCGGTCTGCTCAACGCCCTGTGCGCGATCGGCGCCGCCGCCGGGGTCTTCCTGGTCGTCGCCGGCCTCTACCTGGTCCGGCTGCTCGGGTCCGCCGGCAGCACCGTCGACCGCTACTGCTACTTCGACACCTACACCGAGCCCACCTACTTCGCGATGTGGCGCGACGACCTCCCCGGCACCGACGGCCAGAGCACCTGGCCGGTCCCCGGCGAGATCGGCGGGGTCGGCCTCTTCACGATCCTCCTGCTGGTCGGCCTGGGCGTGGCGCTGGCCCTCGGGATCGGCCGGGCCACCGTGCTGACCGCCGCCGCGTGCACGGCGAGCGCCCTGCTGATGCGCTACTGGTACGCCTCCCACATGGAGCGCGACCAGGCCGTCATGCTCTACCCCCGCACCAGCGCGCAGCTGCTCTACTGCCTGCTGGTCCTCGTCGGGCTGGCGTGCTACCTGATCGTCCGCCGCCGCCAGGGCGCCCCGGCGGCCCCCGCCGCCGAGACGGCCGCGGAGACCGGACGCCGGCTCCCGCTGCGCCTCAACCCGCGCGGTGTGGCCATCGGCGCCATCTGCTCGCTGGGCCTGCTCTTCGGCATGGCCGGCTCCGCCACCGCCAGCAAGTACATGCCCGACCCGCACTGGGGCCCCGGCGCGCTGGCCTGGATCGCGCAGAGCACCGCCGACACCAAGGGGCACTGCTCGCGCTACGCGCCCAACGGCCAGTGCGACCAGCCGACGGACATCAGCAACCTGCTGGAGCCGGTGCCCGACACCGGCAAGCTCGCGTGCCCGAAGGTCAACCCGTACCCGCCGCGGCAGCCCGACCCGCTCGGCCCCTCGGGCGCGCCCTGGTAACCCGCGGCGAGGCGCCCGCGAACGGCACTGGGCCGGTAGTCCGAGTTCGGACTACCGGCCCAGTGCCGTATCAGGACCTACGAGCGGTCAGTGCCGCTCTCCGCCGGTGAGCGCGTGGCGGACCAGGACCTTGGCGCCGTCCCGCTGACCGCGCTTCAGCGCGCCCGGCAGCATGGTCAGCGCGTGCAGCCGGGAGGCGCTGCGGAACCGGGCCGCCCGGGCGGCCTTCGGCCAGCCGCGGGCGTCCATCCGCTCGGCCACCGCGTTGAAGTACCGCTCCGCCTCGGTGAACCGGGTGCCGGAGAAGGCCTGCACCGAGGACTCGCTGACGGCGTGCCGGCGGTACTGGAAGACGACGGTGGTGTTGTCCACCATCATCTGCTCGCCGCGCTCCAGCAGGTCGACGACCAGGGCCAGGTCCTGGATCACCGAGTACTCGTCACGGAAGTTGACCGCGCGCAGCGCCTCGCCCCGCCAGCAGATCGACGGGAAGTAGAGCCAGTTGCCGCGCAGCACGCTCGCGGCCAGCTCCTCGCCGCCCATCAGCCGCCGGCCCTTGACGGTCGGCGCGTAGATCTTCTCCTTGACGTTGTCCGCCAGGCCGGAACGGCTGACCTCGCCGTTGCCGTCGATGACCTCGACGCCCGGCTGCACCATGCCCAGGTCCGGGTTGGCCTTGAGGATCGACCGGACGGTCTCCAGGTAGTGCGGGTGCAGCAGGTCGTCGCAGCCCATGATGACCACGTGGTCGGCCTTGGACAGCTCCACGCACTTCTGGAAGTTCTTGGTGATGCCGAGGTTCTGCTCGTTGCGCAGGTAGCCCACCCGGTCGTCGCCGAGCGTGGCGAACCAGCCCGGGACGTCCGGCTCCTTGCCGTCGTCGATGACCGTCAGCCGGAAGTCCGGGTCGGTCTGCGCGAGGATGCTCCGCACGGCGGCCTGCATCAGCGCCACGTCGCCGTAGTACGGCAGCATGAACTCGAAGGTCGCCACGGGATCAGGCCTTGCTGCGGTCGACCGGAGCCGAGACCGGCAGGTCCAGGTCGAAGCGCTCCTCGTTCAGGCGGGCGCCCTCGTTGATCGCCACGGTGCGCGCCAGATCGGTGAGCTTCTTCTCCAGCGAGCGGAAGCGCAGGAAGGTGTTCAGGGTCAGGAAGCCCATCGCCAGCACCATCCCGTACAGCACCAGGTCGGTGCCGCGGCCGACGCCGAGCTGGTGGGCCAGCCAGGTCACGTCGGTGGGACGCAGCACCGCGTAGATGTTCACGACCACGAAGACCGAGAACGCGATGCGCTTCCAGGCGCGGGTGTTGGCACGGTCCCAACGCCGGATGAACATGTAGGCGAGAGTGACCGAGCCGAGAATGAGAACCAGCTGGATCCAGAAGAATTTCATCGGCGGCTACGCTCCCGCAGCGAGATGTCGAAGATGATGTTGACGCCGTTGATCAGGGACTGACCCTTGGCGCGTGAGTAGTCGGTGTACAGGATGTCCACCGGGAGCTCGGCGACCCGGAGGTCCGAGCCGGCGAGGAAGCTGACGATCTCCGACGCGTGTGCCATGCCGTTCATGGTGATCCGCAGCCGGCCGGCGGCCTCGCGGTTCAGCACCCGCAGGCCGTTGTGGGAGTCGGTCAGCTTGAGCTTGCGGGCGGTCGGGCTGACGGTCGCCGCGGTGCGCAGGACGACCCGCTTGATCCACGGCACCTGCCCGTTCTGCTCGATGAAGCGCGAGCCGAGGACCACGTCCGTGTCGCCCTCCCGCAGCAGGGCGACCATCTTCTCGACGTCGGCGGTCTGGTGCTGACCGTCCGCGTCGAAGGTGGCGAAGTACTTGGCGCCCGGCTGGGCCAGGGCGTAGGCCAGGCCGGTCTGGAGGGCGGCGCCCTGACCGAGGTTGACCGGGTGGCGCACCAGGTGCGCGCCCGTCTCCATGATGTGCTTGGCCGAGTCGTCGCCGCTGCCGTCATCGACCACCACGATGTTCGGGAACGTCTTTCGCGCCCCCTCCACAACGTCGGCGATCACCTGGCCCTCGTTGTAGGCCGGGATCACCAGCCAAACATCGTCGTACTGGGACACGGAGGCTCCATGAATGGGGTCTGGCCCGCGCTGCTGCGCGGCGATCTGAAGATGAGGGGCGGACACGGTCATTCACCGGCCGTCCGGCTGCTCAGCACCGCGGCGTTCGGGTCCCCCGGCTGCTGGACGAGGCCGGCGGAATTCGTCGCCGAACGGGCGAAACTCTGCCTCAGCACCGCCAGCATACCGAGGACGGTGGCCACGGAACCCGCCGTGTACGCAAGGATCACGCGGGTGGACACCTCGCCCGGCAGGAAGGTCACCCCGGCGAGGACCGCGGTGCCGAGCGCCCAGCAGAGCAGCTGAAGGTTGTGCCGCTTGAATACCATCAGCGCCTGGCCGAGCACCATCGCGAACATGTACGCCACGGTTCCGGCGGACAACCAGAAGAAGTCGAGGCAGCCGAGCACCGGCTTGGCGCCGAACAGCACCTGGATCAGCCACGGGCCGAGGGCGACCGCCGGGATCCCGCCGAGCACGCCGAGCGCGCCCACCACGACGCCGATCTTCTTGAGCATCCCGGTGAAGGCCGCCCGGTCCCCGACCGCGATCGCGGCGGAGAGGCCGTTCAGCAGCGAGGCCTGGAGCGAACCGAAGACGAACAGCGGCACCCGGGCCAGCACCAGCGCGTTGAGCAGGGCGGCGATCAGCGCGGAGTCCGAGGGCGCGAGCAGCTTGGTGCTCACCACGGCCGCGTTCACCACGACCTGCGAGAGCAGCGTCGAGCAGATCAGCAGGCCCAGCCCGGAGCAGAGTTCGGACCAGCCGACCTGCTCACCGGGCTTCACCGCGCGCAGCAGCGGCGGCAGCGTGGCGATCGTGGCGAGGATCGGCGCGACGGCCAGGATCAGGCTGAACGCGAGCGCCGAGTGCACCCCGGCCACGCCGCAGGCGAAGGCCAGGCCGATCCGCAGGCCGCCGTCCAGGCCGAGCTGGGTGCCGTACGCGCCGAAGCGGCCGAGGCCGGCCAGCACGCCACGGGTGAGGTAGCAGACGGCCATGCCGGTGAAGGCCCCGCCGAGCGCCAGCACCAGCGAGCGGTCGCCGTGGAACATCGACCGGGCGATCGGGCCGGAGGCGGCGCCGAGGACGATCAGGGTCGCCCCGAGGATCCCGCCGGTGAGCAGGGCCGCCCGGCGCAGGACCGGCGCGGCACCGTGGCCGAGCGCCGCGCGCGCCGCGACGATCCGGGTGAGCTCCTGCTCGATCGGGAAGAAGACGCCGATGCCGACGGACATCACGATCGTCCACAGCAGCGAGACGTTCGCCATGTCGTCGACGGACAGGCTGTGGCCCGCCACCCCGAGGTGGATGTAGTTGGCGGCACCCAGGACGACGGTGCCGCCGGCCACCGCCAGGGTTCCCGGCGGTAGCGCGGCAGCCACCTTCGTCAGTGCGTTCTTCACTGAGGTCTGTCGCTCTCGGTGGTCCGGGCCGTTGCGGCCAGTTCGGCGAAGACGGGCCGGGACAGCGCCTCGGCCAGCATGGCCCGCCACTCGGGCAGCGGCGCCAGTCCGGCGGCGGCCCAGCGGTCGTGGGCCAGCACGCTGAAGGCGGGGCGGGCGGCCGGGCGGACGAAGGCCTCCGACGTGGTCGGGCGGATCCGCTCCCGGTCCAGCCCGCTCAGCGCGTAGGTCTCGCCGGCCAGTCCGCACCAGGTGGTGCGGCCGCTCGCGGTGCCGTGGTAGACCCCGGCCGGGGCCTGCCCGGCGAGCGCGGCCCGGCCGAGCTCGACCAGGCGGCCGGCCAGCGCGTACGACCAGGTCGGCTGGCCGTGCTGGTCGTCCACCACGTCCAGGGTGTCCCGCTGGGCGGCGAGCTTGAGCATGGTGGCCACGAAGTTCGGGCCGTGCTCGCCGTACAGCCAGGCGGTGCGCACGATGTAGCCGTGCTCGGGGAGGAGTTCGGCGACCGCCTGCTCCCCCACCAGCTTGCTGCGGCCGTACGCGTTCACCGGAGCGGTCGGGGCGTCCTCCGGGCAGGGCTCGGTGGCGTCGCCCGGCAGGACGTAGTCGGTGGAGACGTGCAGCAGCCGCGCGCCGGTGCTGGCGCAGGCCGCGGCCAGGTGGCGCACGCCGGTGCCGTTGACGGCGGTGGCGGCTGCCTCCTCGGTCTCCGCACCGTCGACGTTCGTCCACGCGGCGCAGTTGACCACGATGTCGTGGCCCTCGACGGCGGCCAGGACGGCCGCCGCGTCGGTGATGTCGAGGTCCGCCCGGCGCAGCGCGGTGATCTCGGCGGTCCCGTCGGCGCCCAGCACCGACAGCAGGTCCTGCCCGAGCATCCCGGCCGCGCCGGTGACCAGCCAGCGCACGGGCGCGGCGGCGTTCGCGGTCACTTGGCCAGGGCCGCCTTCTGCTTCAGCGGCTCCCACCAGGCGCGGTTCTCGCGGTACCAGGCGATGGTCGCGGCGAGGCCGTCCTCGAAGCGGACCTGCGGCTCGTAGCCGAGCTCCTCGCGGATCTTGCTGATGTCGATCGAGTAGCGGAGGTCGTGGCCCTTGCGGTCCGCGACGTGCTCGACCATGTCCCAGCCGGCGCCGGCGGCCTCCAGCAGCAGGCCGGTCAGCTCCTTGTTGGTCGCCTCGGTGCCGCCGCCGATGTTGTAGACCTCGCCGGCGCGGCCGCCGCGCATGACCAGCTCGATGCCCCGGCAGTGGTCCGAGACGTGCAGCCAGTCGCGGACGTTGCCACCGTCGCCGTACAGCGGCACCTTCTTGCCGTCGATCAGGTTGGTGGTGAACAGCGGGATGACCTTCTCCGGGAACTGGTAGTGCCCGTAGTTGTTGGAGCAGCGGGTCACCACGACGTCCATGCCGTGGGTGCGGTGGTAGGCCAGCGCCAGCAGGTCGGAGGAGGCCTTGGAGGCCGAGTACGGGGAGTTCGGCTCGAGCGGCCAGGTCTCGGTCCAGGAGCCCTCGTTGATCGAGCCGTACACCTCGTCGGTGGAGATGTGGACGAAGCGGCCGACGCCGTGCTTGCGGGCCGCGTCGAGCAGCACCTGGGTGCCGACGACGTTGGTCAGCACGAACGGGCCCGCGCCGGCGATCGAACGGTCCACGTGGGACTCGGCGGCGAAGTGCACCACCACGTCGTGTCCAGGCATGACCTGGTCGACGGCGTCCGCGTCGCAGATGTCGCCCTGGACGAAGGTGTAGCCCTTGTGGTCGGCCACCGGAGCGAGGTTCTCCAGGACGCCCGAGTAGGTGAGCTTGTCAAAGACCGTGATCCGGGCATTCTCGTCAGCCCCGAGGAGCTGACGGACGAACTCCGAACCGATGAATCCGGCGCCGCCGGTCACGAGGATGCGCATAATGCGCGTAGTCTACCGCCGCCCGAACGCCCTCCCGACCCGGCCCCTCCCGCGTTCACCGATCTCGAATAGGGTGCACCCATGCGTGGAATCCTCCTGGCCGGCGGCACCGGCTCGCGGCTGTGGCCCCTGACCCGTGCGGTGTCGAAGCAGCTCCTCCCGGTCTTCGACAAGCCGATGATCTACTACCCCCTCTCGACCCTGGTGATGGCCGGGATAAGCGAAATCCTGATCATCACCACCCCGAACGACCGGGACCAGTTCGAACGACTGCTGGGCGACGGTTCCCAGTTCGGCCTGAAGCTCCAGTACGCCGTCCAGGAGAAGCCCGAGGGCATCGCCCAGGCCTTCGTGCTCGGCGCGGACTTCATCGGCGACGAGCCGGTGGCCCTGATCCTCGGCGACAACATCTTCCACGGCACCGGCCTGGGCACCGCGCTCACCGAGCACTCCGACATCAAGGGCGGCCGGGTCTTCGCGTACCCCGTGGCCGACCCGACCGCGTACGGCGTGGTCGAGTTCGACGGGACCGGCCAGGTCATCTCCATCGAGGAGAAGCCGACCGAGCCCAAGTCCCGTTACGCCGTCCCCGGCCTGTACTTCTACGACAACCGGGTCGTCGAGATCGCCCGCACGCTGGAGCCGAGCGCCCGCGGCGAGCTGGAGATCACCGCCGTCAACGACGCCTACCTGCGCACCGGCGACCTGCACGTGACGATCCTCGACCGCGGCACCGCCTGGCTGGACACCGGCACGTTCGTGTCGATGGTCCAGGCCTCGGAGTTCGTCCGGGTCATCGAGGAGCGCCAGGGCTTCAAGATCGGCTGCATCGAGGAGGCCGTCTGGCGGGCCGGGCTGATCGACGACGCCCAGCTGCGCGAGCTCGCCGAGCCGCTGCTGAAGAGCGGCTACGGCCAGTACCTGGTGGGCCTGCTCGAAGAGGCGGCCGCCAAGTGAAGTTCCGTGAGCTCTCCATCGAGGGCGCCTTCGAGATCACCCCTCAGGTGCACGGCGACGCCCGCGGCCACTTCACCGAGTGGTACCGCTTCGACCGCCTCGCCGAGGTCGTCGGCCACCCGCTGAACCTGGCCCAGGCCAACCTGTCGCTCTCCGCCAAGGACGTCGTCCGCGGCATCCACTTCGCCGACGTCCCGCCCGGCCAGGCCAAGTACGTGGCCTGCACCCGCGGCGCGGTGCTGGACGTCATCGTCGACCTGCGGGTCGGCTCGCCGAACTTCGGCAAGTGGGAGTTCGTCCGGCTGGACGACACCGAGCGCAAGGCCGTCTACATCCCGGAGGGCCTCGGCCACGGCTTCTGCGCCCTCACCGACGACGCCACGCTGACCTACCTCTGCTCGGCGACGTACAACCCGACCGGCGAGCACGGCGTGCACCCGCTGGACCCGGACCTCGGCATCGAGTGGCCGACCGACGCCCCGCAGCTCTCGGCCCGCGACGCGGTGGCGCCCTCCCTCGCGGAGGCGCTCGCCGACGGCCTGCTGCCGGACTACCAGGCCTGCAAGGCCTACACGGACTCGCTGAAGCAGCAGTAGCGCAGCCCGGCCCACACGGAGGGGGCGCGTGCCACGGCACGCGCCCCCTCCGTCGTCGTCTCCCCCGCGCCGGCTCAGGGCGTCCGGAAGACCCACACCTTGGCCAGCACGAACCGGACCACCGTGGCGAGGCCGTTGGCCACCACCAGCCCGGCCACCTCGACCGTCCGGGAGGCGTGC
This sequence comes from Kitasatospora sp. NPDC057738, assembly GCF_042798815.1. Lineage (NCBI taxonomy): Bacteria > Bacillati > Actinomycetota > Actinomycetes > Kitasatosporales > Streptomycetaceae > Kitasatospora > Kitasatospora sp. NPDC057738. The sequence goes on from NZ_JBHVJT010000015.1 coordinate 46,025, forward strand.
GGCACCGCCACGTCCAGCAGCGCCAGGGCGCCGCTGGACAGGCCCAGCCCGATCAGGAACGCGACCGCACCCTGCAGTTGGTGGCGCACCGCGCCGTCCGAGCCGGTGATGCCGAAGGTGAAGCGGCGGTTGGCCGCGGTGTTGGCCACCGCGCTGACCGCCAGCGCGATCAGGTTGGCCACCTGCGGCGAGGTCACCAGCCGCAGCAGCACGAACAGCGCCAGGCAGAAGACGGTGCTCAGCACCCCGATCACCAGGAAGGACGGCAGCAGCCGGCGGACCGGCCGGGGTGCCTCGGCGGGCTCCTCGCGCTCGTCCCGGGCCGTGGGGAGGCTCTCGTTCACGCGCCCGCACCGTACCGGTCCGGCTCCTCCGCCGAGTCGTAGCCGACGAAGTACGCGGGCCGCGCCTGGACCGCCGAGTAGATCCGGCCGACGTACTCGCCCAGCAGGCCGACGCAGACCAGCTGCACGGCGCCGATGAAGAGCATCCCTATGAACAGCGAGGACCAGCCGGGCACGGTGGAGCCGACGGCGTACGCGACCGTGGTGTAGAGCGCCAGCAGGATGCAGACCAGGAAGCTGAACAGCCCGAGCCAGGTGGCCAGTCGCAGCGGGGCGGCGGAGAAGTTGGTGACGCTGTCGAACGCGAGCCGGACCATCTTGGACAGCGGGTAGTGGCTGCTCCCCGCGATCCGCTCCTCGCGCACGTAGACCACCTCGCCGCTGGGGAAGCCCAGCCAGGGCACCAGCAGCCGGTAGACCGGCTGGTGCTCGGGCATCGCCTTGAGCGCGTCCACGGCCGCCCGGCTGAGCAGCCGGAAGTCGCCGGCCTGGTTGGGCATCCGCTTGCCGACCAGTCGGCGCATCAGCCGGTAGTACCCGCCGGCGGTGTGCCGCTTGAAGAAGGTGTCGGTGCCGCGGTCGCCGCGCACGCCGTAGACGATGTCCAGGTTCTGCTCGCGGGCGAGCGCCAGCATCTCGGGGATCTTCTCCGGCGGGTCCTGGAGGTCGGCGTCGATGGAGACCACGTAGTCGCCGAAGGCGCGGTGGAGGCCGGCGGTGAGGGCGGCCTGGTGCCCGGAGTTGCGGGCGAAGCGGACGATGCGGAACTCCGGCCAGTCCTGGCGGATCTTCTGCATCAGCACCGGGGTGACATCGGTGCTGCCGTCGTCGACGCCGACCACCTCGTAGCTCACGTCGAGCCCGTCGAGGATCGGCCGCAGCCGTTCGACGGTCAGCGGGAGCGCCTCCTGCTCGTTGTAGATAGGCATCACGACCGACAACAGCGGTGCCGTTGACATGCGTTGGTCCCACTTTCCACGACGGCCGGGCTGGATGTCGCCCGACCATAACAGTCTGCGATGAGCGGCCGCTGAAAGGAGGCGCGCTCCGGTGAACCGCTGATGAGACGCCGAAGGGCCCCGCGCACCGTGCGGTGCGCGGGGCCCTTCGGACTGAGCCTGTACGAGGCAGGCAGGTCAGACCATCAGATTACTTGATGATCTTGGTGACCTGGCCGGCGCCGACGGTGCGGCCACCCTCACGGATGGCGAACTTCAGGCCCTCCTCCATGGCGATCGGCTGGATCAGCGCGACGGTCATGGCGGTGTTGTCGCCCGGCATGACCATCTCGGTGCCCTCGGGGAGGGTCACGACGCCGGTCACGTCCGTGGTACGGAAGTAGAACTGCGGGCGGTAGTTGTTGAAGAACGGGGTGTGGCGGCCACCCTCGTCCTTCGACAGGATGTAGGACTGGGCCTCGAAGTCGGTGTGCGGCGTAACCGAACCCGGCTTGATGATGACCTGGCCGCGCTCGACGTCCTCGCGCTTGATGCCACGGAGCAGCAGACCGACGTTCTCGCCGGCCTGGCCCTCGTCGAGCAGCTTGCGGAACATCTCGATGCCGGTGACCGTGGTGGTGGTCTTGGTCTCCTTGATGCCGATGATGTCGACAGTCTCGTTGACCTTGAGGATGCCACGCTCGATACGACCGGTGACGACGGTGCCACGACCGGTGATCGTGAAGACGTCCTCGATCGGCATCAGGAACGGCTGGTCCACGGCGCGGGCCGGGGTCGGGATGGCCTCGTCGACCGCGTGCATCAGGCCGAGGAGCTTCTCGCCCCACTCCTTGTCGCCCTCCAGCGCCTTCAGCGCGGAGACGCGGACGACCGGCAGGTCGTCGCCCGGGAACTCGTACTCGGAGAGCAGCTCGCGGACCTCGAGCTCGACGAGCTCCAGGATCTCCTCGTCGTCCACCATGTCGGCCTTGTTCAGGGCGACGACGATGTACGGAACGCCGACCTGGCGGGCCAGGAGGACGTGCTCCTTGGTCTGCGGCATCGGGCCGTCGGTGGCGGCGACCACGAGGATGGCGCCGTCCATCTGGGCAGCACCGGTGATCATGTTCTTGATGTAGTCGGCGTGACCCGGGCAGTCGACGTGGGCGTAGTGGCGCGCCTCGGTCTGGTACTCGACGTGCGCGATGGAGATGGTGATACCGCGCTGCCGCTCCTCCGGCGCCTTGTCGATCTGGTCGAACGGCGTGAAGGGGTTGATCTCCGGGTACGCGTCGTGCAGCACCTTGGTGATGGCCGCGGTCAGCGTGGTCTTACCGTGGTCGATGTGACCGATGGTGCCGATGTTGACGTGGGGCTTCGTCCGCTCGAACTTCGCCTTCGCCACTGAGTCCTCCTGAGGACAGTTCCTGTACGCCGTGCTGACGCCAGTTGGTCTTTGATCGGTTTTGGTGCGGGTTGTCCGGAGGACATCCCGTGCCGTCCCGCTGGTGGGGGGGCCGGAGGCCCCGGGAGGATCCGACCGGATCCTCCCGGGTTGCCTCCGAATAGCCTAAGGCTTCGCTATCGTCCCGATTATCGGGACGTCACTCGCCCTTGGCCTTGGCGATGATGTCGTCCGCCACGTTCTTCGGAACCTCGGCGTACGAGTCGAACTGCATCGAGTAGCTCGCGCGACCAGAGGTCTTGCTGCGCAGGTCACCGACGTAGCCGAACATCTCGGAGAGGGGCACCAGCGCCGTGACGACGCGGGCACCGTGACGCTCGTCCATGGACCGGATCTGGCCACGGCGAGAGTTGATGTCGCCGATCACGTCGCCCATGTAGTCCTCGGGCGTGGTGACCTCGACGGCCATCATCGGCTCGAGGAGGACCGGCTTGGCCTTCCGCGCGCCTTCCTTGAACGCCATCGAACCGGCGATCTTGAACGCGAGCTCGGAGGAGTCGACGTCGTGCGCCTGACCGTCGAGCAGGCTCACGCGGACACCCTGCAGCGGGTAGCCGGCGAGGATGCCGAACTCCATGGCCTCCTGGCAACCGGCGTCGACCGACGGGATGTACTCGCGCGGAACGCGGCCACCGGTGACCTTGTTGACGAACTCGTAGCCCTCGGCCTGCTCGAGCGGCTCGATCGCGATCTGCACCTTGGCGAACTGACCGGAACCACCGGTCTGCTTCTTGTGGGTGTAGTCGATGCGCTCGACCGCCTGGCGGATGGTCTCGCGGTACGCGACCTGCGGCTTGCCGACGTTGGCCTCGACCTTGAACTCACGGCGCATACGGTCGACCAGCACCTCGAGGTGCAGCTCGCCCATACCCGCGATGATGGTCTGGCCGGTCTCCTCGTCCGTGTTGACCTGGAAGGACGGGTCCTCCTCGGCGAGACGCTGGATGGCAACACCCAGCTTCTCCTGGTCACCCTTGGACTTGGGCTCGATCGCGACGCGGATGACCGGGGCCGGGAAGTCCATGGACTCCAGGATGACCGGGTTCTTCTCGTCGGACAGCGTCTCACCGGTGGTGGTCTGCTTCAGGCCCATGACGGCGATGATGTCGCCGGCGCCCACCGAGTCGATCTCCTCACGCTTGTTCGCGTGCATGCGGTAGATCTTGCCGATGCGCTCCTTCTTGCCCTTGACGGCGTTCAGCACCGAGGTGCCGGACTCCAGGCGGCCCGAGTAGACCCGGACGAAGGTGAGCTTGCCGAGGTGCGGGTCCGACATGATCTTGAACGCGAGCGCGGCGAGCGGCTCGTCGTCCGAGGCCTTGCGGGAGATCTTGACCGTGTCGTCGCCGGGCTTGGTGCCCTCGATGGACTCGATGTCCAGCGGCGACGGCAGGTACTTGACGACCGCGTCGAGCAGGGGCTGAACGCCCTTGTTCTTGAAGGCGGTACCGCAGAAGATCGGGGTGAAGTCCGAGTTCAGGGTGCCCTTGCGGATCGCGTCCTGCAGCAGCTCGACCGGGATCTCCTCGCCCTCCAGGGCGAGCTCCATGATCTCGTCGCTGACGTTCGAGACCGTGTCGATGAGCGCCTCGCGGTACTCCTCGGCCTGCTCCTGCAGGTCGGCCGGGATGTCGACGACGTCGTACATCTCGCCCTTGGCGGCCTCGGCGGACCAGACCAGCGCCTTCATGCGGACCAGGTCGACAACGCCCTGGAAGTCCGACTCGGCACCGATCGGCAGCTGCATGACCAGCGGGGTGGCGCCGAGGCGGTCCACGATGGTCTTGACGCAGAAGAAGAAGTTCGCGCCCGTGCGGTCCAGCTTGTTGATGAAGCAGATGCGCGGGACGCCGTAGCGGTCAGCCTGCCGCCACACGGTCTCGGACTGGGGCTCGACACCGGCGACACCGTCGAACACCGTCACGGCACCGTCGAGGACGCGCAGCGAACGCTCCACCTCGACGGTGAAGTCGACGTGGCCCGGGGTGTCGATGATGTTGATGGTGTTGTCGACGTCGTCAACGGTCCAGTGACAGGTCGTCGCGGCCGACGTGATCGTGATGCCGCGCTCCTGCTCCTGCTCCATCCAGTCCATGGTGGCAGCGCCATCGTGGACCTCACCGATCTTGTACGAGACACCGGTGTAGAACAGGATCCGCTCGGTGGTGGTGGTCTTGCCCGCGTCGATGTGCGCCATGATCCCGATGTTGCGGACCCTGGCGAGGTCAAGGGAGGTTGCAGCCATGGTGGCTCGTTCTCTCTCTGTCTAGTGACGGGGTAGGGACTACCAGCGGTAGTGCGCGAAGGCCTTGTTGGACTCGGCCATCTTGTGGGTGTCCTCACGACGCTTCACGGAAGCGCCCAGGCCGTTGCTGGCGTCGAGGATCTCGTTCATCAGGCGCTCGGTCATGGTCTTCTCGCGACGGGCGCGGGAGTAACCGACCATCCAGCGCAGCGCCAGGGTGCTGGCGCGGCCCGGACGGACCTCGACCGGAACCTGGTAGGTCGCGCCACCGACACGGCGGGACTTGACCTCGAGGGCCGGCTTGACGTTCTCCAGCGCGCGCTTCAGCGTGACGACCGGGTCCGAGCCGGTCTTCTCACGGACGCCCTCGAGGGCGCCGTAGACGATCCGCTCGGCGGTGGAGCGCTTGCCGTGCAGCAGGATCTTGTTGACCAGCTGGGTGACGACCGGGGAGCCGTAAACCGGGTCGATGATGACCGGGCGCTTCGGGGCGGGGCCCTTACGAGGCATTCTTACTTCTCCTTCTTGGCGCCGTAGCGGCTGCGGGCCTGCTTGCGGTTCTTGACACCCTGGGTGTCGAGCGAACCGCGGATGATCTTGTAGCGGACACCAGGAAGGTCCTTCACACGACCACCGCGCACCAGCACGATGGAGTGCTCCTGCAGGTTGTGGCCCTCGCCCGGGATGTAAGCGGTGACCTCGATCCCGCTGGTGAGGCGCACACGGGCGACCTTGCGGAGAGCCGAGTTCGGCTTCTTCGGGGTGGTCGTGTACACACGCGTGCAGACCCCACGGCGCTGCGGGGAACCCTTCAGCGCGGGAGTCTTGTTCTTCTCGACCTTGTCCTGCCGGCCCTTTCGGACCAGCTGCTGGATCGTAGGCACCGTTTCTCCGTTTTCTGTGTGCCAAGGCTTGGTGGAACTAACCTGCGATGTCTCCCTCGCACACGGCCCCGTGGTCGACCCACGCGGTCGGGTGTGTTGGGCTTGTTACGACACGGAATCCCATGGCTGCTGTACAGCGACGGCGCTCTACGCGCGGCGCGCTGGGAAGCGCTCCGGCTCGGCGCGGCGACCGGTGTGCATGCACGCACAAGGACCCGGGGACACCCCAGGCACAAGGTCAGAGCGTACCTAGCGCATCGGGCTCGGTCAAAACAAATGCAACGCCGCAGGTCGCGGGGCTTGCACCGAAAGCGGGCCGGGAACCGGGCCGGGGCGGGGCTCCCTACCACAACCGGGCAGCCCCCGCACCGCGACCCTACGCCTCCGCGTGGGCCCCGGCGAGCCGGGGCGGGTCCTGGCTGGCGCTGCCGCCGGCCGCCCCTGCCGACTGCGGCAGCGGGCGCTCCCGGTTGTCCGACACCGCCGTGAACAGCCCCAGCGCGAGCGCGGCCAGCGTGTACACGGCCAGCCAGAGCATCCAGGTGCCGGGCGGGGACCAGTGGGCCGGGTTGATCAGCAGCGGGCCGGTGCTGCCGACGGTGTTGCGGCGCAGCGCCCAGAGGAAGGCCGCGGCGTTGACCAGGGACAGCGAGAAGCCGGCGATCACCAGCAGCCGGCGCCAGGCGAAGCCGCCCCAGGGCAGCCGCTCGTGGCAGATCGCGGCGCACAGGATCGGCAGTCCGACGGCGAACGGCAGCAGGTAGCGGCCCTGCCAGATCATGCCCAGCTGGCGCGCCTGCATGGCCTGTGCCGCTATCGGTATCACCACGATGCCGGCCATCACGCCGACGATCGCCAGGGCGTCGCGGAACCGGGCGTAGCAGAGCGCGAACATCGCCAGGGCGAGCGCCACACCGCACCAGACCAGCAGCGTCGCGGCCGGCGCCTCGGCGTCCAGCCAGCCGAAGTAGCCGATCATCTGCTTCATGTAGAGCAGGCCGAAGTCGAAGGTCTTCCGGGCCGCGGCGAGCGGGGTGAGGTCGCTCGGGGTGTTGATGATCGAGTTGTCCGGGTGGCTCGACGACCAGGCCAGGGCCGCGACGGCCCCCGCCGCCGCCAGGCCGCCCCAGAGCCAGGTCACCTTGCGGCGGAGCACTTCGCGCACCGCCCCCTTCTGGCCCAGCAGCAGCGCGAAGAACAGGGCCCCGGCGAACCAGATCAGGCCCAGCGGGCGGATGCTGATCAGCACCAGCGCGCCGATTCCCAGCCGCGCCAGCCGGCGGTTCAGCAGGAGCGGGTCCGGGCTCATCAGCATCGGCAGCCCGGCGCTCCAGACCAGGATGCCCGCCGCGATCTCCGGACCGCTCGGGTTGACCACGCCGAACAGGAACAGCGCCATCGGCGTGGCCGCGGTGATCACGCCGAGCAGGGTGAAGGAGCGCCGCCGCCACTCCGCCGCCGAGACCACCGCGCTCGCCACCAGGGCGGAGCAGATCAGCGCCGACATCAGGCGCATCAGGTAGAAGGCCTTGGCCCCGTGGACCAGGAGGCTGGGCCAGCCCACCGCGAAGTAGTACGCCGGGTGGTAGCGGCCCGCCGCGGTGGTCACCAGGGTCTCCCCCGGGCGGTCCACGAGCCGGGGCGCGCAGGAGGCCGGCTGCTCGGGCTTGAAGACGTAGCAGCTGTTGACGTCCTTGAGGTCCTGGTAGATGCGCGGGAGCTCGACCCCGGTCTCGGCGAACTGGCCCTCGATGCCGCCCACCAGGTGCGGGACCATGACCTCCCGTCCCTCGACCTGGCCCCGGGCGACGGCCGCCGCCCGGATCAGGTGTGCGTGCTCGTCCGGCGAGGCGCCGGTCGGCGAAGCGAACGCCCAGGCCCCACTCAGTGCGAACAGGATCGCGAACGCCACGACCCACAGACGCCTCGGTGAGGAGACGAGCCGGTCGGCGAGGCTCTTGACGGCGGTGATCATCATCAGGATTGGGCCTTCGGGGTCAGTTCGGGCTCATGGGCGGGAACTGGTTACTTGATCATGCTGAGCCATGACTGGTCACCGGTCTTGGAGCACTGCCCACCCGGCGCGAACTTCGGGCAGGTGCCGTCGAGGTTCTGCATGGTGTGCGACACCCACGGCAGGATGCGGTAGGTGTCCTCCTTCGCCGGCATGTAGCGGTCCGCCATCGACGAGGAGACCGTACCGAACAGGAAGAGAAGAGCGAACAGCGTACCGATCACGGCCGCCTGCGGACCCGGCAGGGCCGTTCCGGCGGTTCCGGCCGTCCCGGCGGCCTCCGCGGCCTCGGCGGCCCGGCGGCGCTCGGCCAGCCGGAGCGAGACCAGGTGGGCGAGCAGGGCGCAGAGCAGCAGGCCGCAGTAGAGCAGCTGGTTGTTGGTCCGGGTGTAGAGCTGGACCGTCTGCGTCTCGTACATGTGCGAGGCGATGAACATCCGCATCACCCAGGCGCTCGCGAACATGCAGCTGATGGTGACGATCACCGGCTTGCGGATGCCAAGCCAGAGGGCCGCGCCCAGTGCGACGAACATCACCACCGCGAACAGGTCCATGCCGCCGAACTCGCCGGGGATCGGCCAGTCCCCCACCTTGCCCGGCATGTCCGTACGCCACATCAGGAAGTACGCCGGGTCGGTGAAGTTGTCGAAGCGGAAGTTGGAGTCCTTGGTGTCCGGGGCCTCCGTCAGCATGGTCACCAGGTAGCTGCCGCAGACCAGCAGGAAGGCGACCCCGGTGGTGCCGAGGTACGCCAGGCCCTTGCGCCGGTCTTCGTGCCAGGGGAAGTACATCAGCGCCGCGACCAGCACGCCGAGGGCGCTCCACAGGAACCAGCCGGAGTACGTGAGGAACATCAGGCCCAGCAACGCCCCGAAGCCGCCCGCCTTCAGCAGCAGCAGCCGCCAGCCGTCCGTCCCGCTCCGGCGCAGGTGCACCACCACGGCGACCAGCACGGGCACCAGGACCACCAGCACGGTCTGGCTGTACGGCTTGTAGGCGTCGATCAGGGCGAAGGCCGGCAGCACGCCGAAGGCCAGTGCGCGGACCGGGCTGAGCAGCATGCGCCACGAGAGGTAGACCAGCGGACCGAACGCGGCGGCGCCGAAGATCTGCAGGTCCTTGAAGGCGTACGCGGTGTTGCCGCCGCGGAACAGCTCCGCGTAGAAGCCCAGGGTGTAGAGCGGCGCCGGCGGGTAGACCGGCGAGCCCGAGGGCTGACCGTTCACCACCGCGTGGGCCCACTCGACGATGCGCTGGCTGTCGCCGTTCATGCCGAACATCGGCCAGGGCGTGCCGAGCAGCGCGATGACCGCGCCGGCCGCCACGAAGCCGCTGGCGAGACCGGCGATGGCGGCCGAGGAGAAACGGGACGCCAGGCCGAAGTGCCGGCCCGAGCGGAAGCGCATCGCGAGCACGACCGCGCCGAGCAGGAGGAAGCCGATGACCGCGAACCGCAGCTGCACCGCGGCGAGACCGCTCACCTGGGCGATCCGGTTCAGCGGGTCCATCTGGAAGCCACGCGCCATCAGCGGGAGCACCAGGGCGGCCAGGAAGGAGACCACGGCCTCGCCCGCGAGCAGTGCCGGAGCCGACGTCCGGAGCCGGGCCACGGAGCGGCCCGCGGATCCACCGACCAGCGAACGCCCTCCGCTCGGCGGGATCCTGGAGGCCTCTTGGGCACTGACTGTCACTGGCACGGTCCTCAGCTCGTGGTCGCTCGCTCGGCCCGCCCGGCCCTTCGGCGTCGGCCGGTGACGGAGAACGTACTGCTTCCGGGTGCGCGGCGGCAGCCCCGGGCATCATAGGTCCTCCGTCTGAGGAAGGCCCCATCGGGAAGAACGGCCGACCGCCGTGGGATCACCCGACCGGGTGGGCCTCAGGCGAAGCCGAGGAGGATCATCAGGGTCCAGAACGCGCACCCCAGGTAGCCGATGACCAGGCCGAGGACGGCCGCCCAGTCGCCGTCCATGTTGCGGCGGCGGATCTCCGAGCGGGCGATGTGGCCGGTGATCACGGCGGGCGCGGAGAGGCCGACCAGACTGGCCACCAGGGAGACCACCGCGAGCACGTTGGTGGGGCGGGCCTGCGGCGGCGGCGGGACGGCCATGAAGGTGGCCGGAACCGGCGTGGCGGCGGCGGCCGGCGGCGCCGTCATCGGCCCGGAGGGCAGGTCGGCCACCAGCACGGCCAGCTGACCGTAGGTCTGCGCCGCGGCCACGGCCTCGTGGCGCTGCTCGTACTCCTGGACGGAGAGCCGCCCCTCGGCGAACGCGGCCTTGAGCACGTCGAGCGTCCGGTCCCGGTCCGCGTGGCCCGCCCGCATCGCCGCCTGCGACGACACCGCGGGCGCGGGCACCGGCTGCCAGCCCCCCGCCGACCGCTTGCCGGGCGGATAGCCGGAACCGGGCTCGCCCCATGGTTGTACGGACATCCGCCACCTCCCGGTAGCGCGGCACCCCCGCGCACGTCACTGCTTCCTCATAGTGCAGGACGAACGGCCGAACTGAGTAGTTGCCAAATCGGCCCAGTAGCCGCCGAGAAGAGGATATTGGTCGGCGAGCCTCACCCGTTCGGCGGATGTGCTCAGGGGATGCTCAACTCGGGCGACAGCCTGTTCGAGCAGTGACAGGCTGAGCCCCGAGAGCTTCCACCAGCACGATGCCCACCACTCCACCACCACGAGCAGAGAAGGCCGCCATGCAGGCGTCAGCGCCGCCGTCCTCCGACCTCCCCGGGCCGGGAACCCCGTCCGCCGTCAGCATCCAGGGGCTCTGGAAGCACTTCGGCACCCAGGCCGCGGTGGCCGGGCTGAGCCTGGAGCTGCCGGCCGGGGCGTTCATCGGCCTGGTCGGGCCGAACGGCGCCGGCAAGACCACCACGCTGTCGATGGTCACCGGGCTGCTCCGGCCCGACCAGGGCACCGTCCTGGTGCACGGCACCGACGTGTGGGCGGACCCGGTCACGGTCAAGGCGCGGATCGGCATCCTGCCCGAGGGCCTGCGGATGTTCGAGCGGCTCAGCGGGCGCGAGCTGCTCCAGTACACCGGGCGGCTGCGCGGCCTGCCCGGCGCCGAGGTGGACCGGCGGGCCGAGGAGCTGCTGGCCGTCCTGGACCTCGGCCGCGACTCCGACAAGCTGGTCGCCGACTACTCCACCGGCATGCGCAAGAAGATCGGCCTGGCCGCGGCGCTGCTGCACAACCCGGACGTGCTGTTCCTGGACGAGCCCTTCGAGGGCGTCGACCCGGTCTCCGCCCAGACCATCCGCGGCGTGCTCAAGCGGTACGCGGCGGCCGGCTCCACGGTGGTCTTCTCCAGTCACGTGATGGAGCTGGTCGAACAGCTCTGCGACTGGGTCGCCGTGGTCAACGCCGGCCAGGTGATCGCCCAGGGACCGCTGGACACCGTACGGGGCGGGCGCAGCCTGCACGAGGCCTTCCTGGACCTGATCGGCGTGCGCGAGGACGACGGGCAGGCGCTCGGCTGGCTCGGCGGCGGGCAGCCCGGGGGTGCCCTGTGACCGAGCGGAGCGAGGCCACGCGCACGGCCTCGGTGCCCGACGGGCGGACGGTGGTGCGCGCCCTGGTCGCGCTCAAGCTGCGGCTGCTGCGCAACGGGCTGCGGCGCAGCCCCGGCCGGACCACCGTCTACGTGATCGGCGGCGTCGCGGGCCTGGCCCTCGCGGCCGGCGTCGCCGTCGCCATGAGCGCGCTGAACGGGCGCTACGCGGGCTCCGGGGACGCCGGGGTGATGCTGCTCGGCGTGCTGGCCCTGGGCTGGGCCGCCCTGCCGCTGTTCCTCTTCTCCAGCGACGAGAGCGCCGACCCGACCCGGCTGACCATGCTGCCGCTGCGGCCCGGCCCGCTGCTGCGCGGCTCGCTGCTGGCCGCGCTGATCGGACCGGGGCCGCTGATCAGCCTGGTGCTGGTGACCGGCGCGGTGCTGGCCGGCGCGGCCGGCGGCGCCTCGGCCGCGGTCGCGGTGCCCGCCGTACCGCTCGCGGTGCTCTGCCTGGTCACGCTCTCCCGGGCGGTCGCCGCGGGCAACGCCCGGATGCTCTCCAGCCGGCGCGGCAAGGACTTCGCGATCTTCGGCGGGCTGGCCTTCGCGCTGCTGGTGCAGGTCGCCAACGTCGGCTCGCAGAGCATCCTCGGCCGTCGGGGCGGACCGATCGACCTCACCCCGCTGAAGCCGATCGCCTCGGTGCTGCGCTGGATCCCGCCGATCAGCGCGGCGGACGCGCCGCGCACCGCCGGCGAGGGCCGGTACGGGCTCGCGCTGCTCCAGCTCGCCGCGGCCGCCGCGCTGCTGGCACTGCTGCTGCGCTGGTGGCGGCGGAGCCTGCAGGAGCTGATGGTCACCGCCGACTCCTCCACCCTGGAGGTGGCCCGGGGGGTGCAGAACTCGCGCGGCTGGCGCTTCCTGCCCCAGGGCCGCACCGGCGCGGTGATGCAGCGCCACCTGCGGTACGCCTGGCGCGAGCCGCGGGCCAAGGCCGCGCTGTTCACCAGCATCGGGATGACGCTGGTGATCTGCGTGCTGTCGATGGTCCAGGGCTGGGCGAGCGTCTACCTGCTGGCGATGACCGGGGTGTTCCTCGGACTGCAGATGCTCAACCTGTTCGGCATGGACGGCTCGGCGTTCTGGATGGTCGCCGCCACCCTGCGCACCCCGGCCGACGCCCGGTCCGAGCTGCGCGGCCGGGCGTACGCGGTGCTGTCGTACGCCGTCCCGGTGACGGTGGTGCTGGGGCTGGTGCTGGCGGCCGTCACCGGCCGGTGGGGCGAGCTGCCGTCCGCGCTCGGCCTGGCGCTGACCCTCCTCGGCTGCGGGATCGCGCTGGGCTCGATGTTCAGCGTGCTGGCGCCCTACACCATGCCGGCCGACAGCAACCCGATGCGCAACGCCGCCCCCGGACAGGGCGGGCTGATCCTGCTCAACCAGTTCGGCTCGATGCTCGGCGTCACGGTGCTGGCACTGCCGGTCGGCGGCTACCTCGCCTGGGCGCTGGTCTCGGACGGGCCGAGCTGGCCGGTGCTGCTGGTCGGCCCGCTGTACGGCGCCCTGGTCGCGACGCTGGGCGTGCGGATGGCCGCGGGCCGGCTGCTGGAGCGCACGCCGGAGATCCTGGCCAAGGCCATCGAGCGCTGAGCCGCGGGCCCCGCCGGCCCGAGCGCCGGACGGTCTCCGCCGCGGCTCCGGCATCATGGGCAGGAGGCCGGACCGTCGAGGAGAGCAGGGACACACCGTGGGCGAGCGAGCGCAGCAGGCCGGGACCGCCGGGCCGCTGCTGGAGCAGGCGGTGCGGTCGGTGCTGACGGCACCGGAGGACGCACTGGACCTCGCCCTGGACACCGGGGCCTCGCTGCTGGCCGCCTCGGCCGGGCAGTGGCCCGAGGTGAGCCGGGCGGTGCTCGGCCACGCGGACGCCGCCGTCGGCCGCTGCTGGTCCGCCGGATGGCGGCCGGCCGACCTGGCGCGCGTGGTGCGGCGCGAGCTGCAGCCCGTCCACCTGGCCCTCGCGGTGGACCTGATCGCCGCCGAGGACCGCCGCCACCCCGCGGCCGGCCTGGACCGGCGCTGGCGGGAGCAGCTGCGCGAGCTGGAGGCCGAGGTGTGGTGGTCCGGCGACGAGGAGTACCTCGGCGCCTTCGCCCACCGGCACCGGCTGGACCGCTTCGCGCTCGCCACCGCCGTCCTGGAGCTGCTGCGCACCTGGGGCCGGCTGCCGCCGATCGCCCCGGTGGGGCCCGCCCCCGGGCAGGCCGTCCGGGGGCGGCACTCGGCGCCGGTGACCGGCGAGCCGCGGATGCTGGCGCGGATCCGGGCGCTGCTGGCCAAGGCCGAATCCACCGAGTACCCGGAGGAGGCCGAGGCGCTGACCGCCAAGGCCCAGCAGCTGATGGCCCAGCACAGCATCGACGACGCGCTGCTGGCCGCGGCCGGCGCCGACCGCGACACCCCGGCGGCGCTGCGGATCGGGGTGGACAACCCGTACGAGGGTCCCAAGACGATGCTGCTGGACGCGGTCGCGGCGGCCAACCGGTGCCGGGTGGTGTGGGCGAAGGAGTTCGGCTTCTGCACCGTGGTCGGCTTCGACGGCGACCTGGACGGCGTCGAGCTGCTCTACACCTCGCTGCTGGTGCAGGCCACCCACGCGCTCAACAAGGCCGGCTCCCGCAAGGACTCGCGCAGCAAGGCGTTCCGGCAGTCCTTCCTGGTCGCGTACGCGGCGCGGATCCGCGAGCGGCTGACCGCCGCGACCGAGCGCGCCACCAGCGCCGCCGCGGCCGGCCGGCACCTGCGCGAGGACGGCACCGAGGAGCAGCTGCTGCCGGACGAGCGGCTGCTGCCCGCGCTCGCCGCCCGCTCCGAGGCGGTGGACGAGCAGGTCGACCGGCTGTTCCCGAAGCTGGTCTCGCAGCGGGTGCGGGTCAGCGACGGCGTGGGCTGGGCGGCCGGACGCGCCGCCGCCGACCGGGCCGCCCTGCACGGACGCGCCGGTGCGATCCGCCGGTAGGGCCCGTCCCGCCGATCATTCCCCGGGGACCTGATAGAACGTAGTCCGCCACGAACGAAGGGGGACGCGACGTGACGGATCCGGCGGCGGAGTCGGGGTACCGGGACCGGGTGCGCGGAGCGCTGCTCGGCGGAGCGATCGGCGATGCGCTGGGCTGGCCGGTGGAGTTCCAGCAACTCCACCAGATCCGGGACCGGTTCGGGCCGCAGGGCGTGACCACGCTGCCGGCCGGGCCCGGGCCGGTCGAGGTCACCGACGACACCCAGATGACGCTGTTCACCGCCGAGGGCCTGATCCGCGGCTTCGTCCGCGGCTGGACGGGCGGCGGCGGCTCGGTGCCGGAGGCCGTCCACGGCGCCTACCGGCGCTGGCTGCGGACCCAGTACCAGGGCGCGCCGGACACCGAGCCGCAGCCCCGCCCGTACGACGGCTGGCTGCTGAGCCGGCCCTTCCTGTACGCGCGGCGGGCGCCCGGCAACGCCTGCCTGAGCGGGGTGACCGAGCATCCGGCGTTCGAGGCGCCGTCCGCGATCGGGCTGCTGGGGCCGATCAACCCGGGTTCCAAGGGCTGCGGCACGGTGATGCGCTCGGCGCCGTTCGGGCTGGCCCGGCTCGGTGTCGAGCAGTCCTTCGGGCTGGCGGTGCAGTGCGCCCAGCTCACCCACGGACACCCGACCGGCTACCTCGCGGCCGGCGCCTTCGCGGCCCTGGTCGAGCGGCTCGCGGACGGCACCGAGCCGTGGGCGGCGGTCGGCGAGACGGTGGAGCAGATCCGCGAGCTGCCGAGTTCCAAGGAGACCGTCCAGGCGCTGGCCCGGGCGGTGCGGCTGGCCCAGGAGGCCGAGCCGGCCGCGGAGACGGTGGAGCGGGTCGGGCTCGGCTGGACCGCCGAGGAGTGCCTGGCCATCGCGGTGTACTCGCTGCTGGCGGCCACCCTGGACCCCGACCCGGTGCGCACCGCGCTGCTGCTGTCGGTGAACCACTCGGGGGACAGCGACTCGACCGGCGCGGTCTGCGGCAACCTGGTCGGGGCCGCGTACGGCGCCGCCGCGCTGCCCCCCGAGTGGGCCGGGGCGGTCGAGGGCCGGGCCGAGCTGCGGCAGGTCGCCGACGACCTGCTGGTGCTGTTCGGCAGCCGCGACCCGCTGCACCCCGGGCTCGGCGGGCGCTACCCCGCCTGGTGACCACCCGGCCCGGTGACTAGCCCGCCCGCGGGTCGGTGACCTGGCCGAGGAACAGCGGCGCGCCGCCCCGGGCGTCCCGGATCAGGAACAGGAACGGCCGGTCGACGTACACCTGGACCGGCCGTTCGGCGTTCGGCACCGCCATCACCTCCATCCCGACACCGCTGCCGGCCGCCGCGACCGTGCCGTCCTCGCCGACCTCGATCGTGGCCTTCTGCAACACCGTGCCGACGGCCAGCGGGTCCTTGGCGATGCCGCCGAAGTCGGCCGCGTCGAAGGCCGCCCGCACGCCGAGCGAGCGCAGCGCGGGGGTGAGCTCCTTCGAGGTGCCGAAGTGGAAGCGCGGCAGCCGGAGGTCGACCGGCCGCTCGGCGAGGGCCCCGAGGACGCGGTCGAGCTGGGGCTGGTCCAGGCCCTTGGCGAACGCGGCGAAGCCGCCCTGCGCGGGGACGATCAGGTCCATCACCAGCCCGCCCTCCGCGTAGGGCAGTTCGACGGCCTGCCAGGGCTCGCCGACGATCCCGCCGGAGCCGTCGGCGTACTTGAACTCCCCGCTCTGCCCCATCGTGGGGACGGCCGGGGCGGAGCCGTCGAGCTTGTGGAACGGGCGGTCGGCGGTGAGCGAGGGCTTGAAGGCGGAGGCCCACTTCGCCTTGAGGTACAGCGCGTCGGTGAGCACCAGCCGGGTGCTCGACGTGATCCCGTTCGAGCCGAACAGCTCCTTGATCCGGCCGTCGGTGGCCTTCTCCACGGCCGCGTTGACGGTCCTGCGGGCCCCGTCCGGGTCCTTGGCGAAGTCGGCCTGGTGGACCCCGGCGTCGAAGGCGGCGGCGAGGGTGGCGAGGTAGTCCGGCTCGACGGCCAGGCCCTGCTGGGTCCAGACGTCGTCGCTGCGGCGCAGGGTCAGCTTGTCGGTGGCCGGGACCGGCCGGTTCAGCGCGCCGGTGGCGAGCGCGTACTGCCGCGGGTCGAGCCCGGTGTGCAGGGCCTCGGCCAGTTCCCCGGCGGTGGCGCCGCGGGCTCCGGGCAGCAGCATGGCGAGCAGGGTGGCCAGGCCGGACGGGGAGACCACGAGGTTGCTCCCGGCGGCGTCCGGCTCGCTGGTCAGGGCGTGCAGGAGGTCCAGGCCGAAGGCGTCGGTGGCGCTCGCGGTGGCGGCCACCTGGGCCGGGTCGACGGCCGGCCGGCTCACGGGCGCGGACGCCCGGAGCTCCACGGGCGCGGCGGCCCCGGTGCTGCCGCAGCCGGCGAGCAGCGGCGTGGCGAGCGCGGCCGCGAGGAGCAGCGCCGCCGGGCGGCGGAGGGTGCGACGGGTTGCGGTGCTGCGGTTCGTCATGGCCCTTCGACGCGCCGCCCCGCCCACCGGTTCCGCCCGGCCGGCGTGCCCCGGATCAGTCCCAGAGCGCTCCGAACTCCAGCAGTTCGTCCCGGTGCTCGATCCGCTCCACCCAGTCGGCCGGCCAGGCCGCCTCGCCGTGGTGGGCGCCGGCGAAGGCGCCGGTCAGGCAGGCCAGCGAGTCGGAGTCGCCGCTGGAGCAGGCGGCCCGGCGGACGGCCGCCACCGGGTCGTCGGGCAGCAGCAGGAAGCAGAGCAGGCCGGTGCCGAAGGCCTCCTCGGCGACCCAGCCCTCGCCGGTGGCCAGGCACGGGTCGGCCTCGACGTCGGGGGCGGCGAGCGCCGCGTCCAGCCGGTCGAGCACCTGGAGGCACTCGTCCCAGCCGCGGGCGATGACGGCCTGCGGCGAGGAGCCGTACCAGTGGTCGGAGAGGTCGCCGAGCCAGAACGCGTCGTACCGCTCGCGGCTCGCCAGCGCGTACGCCCGCAGCACCCCGGGCAGTGCGGCGGGCGGGACGCCCTCGGCGAGCTTGCGCACGGCGTACGCGGTGAGGTCACTGGCGGCGAGCGCGGTCGGGTGGCCGTGGGTGAGCGCGGACTGCAGCTGGGCGGCGCCGGAGAGCTGCCGGGCGTCCAGGTCGCGGATCAGCCCGACCGGGGCGACCCGCATGTTGGCGCCGCAGCCCTTGGAGCCGATGTCGCTGGCCTGCTGCCAGCGGTACTCGTCGTGGCTGAGCCGCTGGCAGGCCCGCAGGCAGGTCATGCCGGGGGCGCGGTTGTTCTGCGGGGAGCGCCACCAGTCGACGAACTCCTCGCGGACCGGCCGTTCCAGCCGCAGGGGCGTCAGGGTCCCGCGCGCCAGGGCGGTGCGCAGGCCGCGGGCGAGGGCGAGCGTCATCTGGGTGTCGTCGGTGACCAGCGCCTTCTTCGGCAGCGGGAGCCGCCGCCAGTCCGGATGGTCGGCGGCGATCCGCTCGATGTCCTGGAACTCGGTCGGCCGGCCCATCGCGTCGCCGATCGCCAGCCCCAGCAGTGCCCCCGTCGCCTTGCCCACGGCAGCTCCCCCCTCTTCCCGTCACACCTCGACCAACAGCTCCTTGAGCCCGCGGATCACGTAGCCCGGGTTCCACTCGGGCTCGCGGACCAGCCGCAGGCCCGGGGCCCGGCGCAGCAGCGTGCCGTAGGACTCGGTGAGCTCCAGTCTGGCGAGCGGGGCACCCAGACAGAAGTGGATTCCGGCGCCGAAGGTGATGTGCGGGTTGTCGGTGCGGCCGAGGTCGAGGCGGTCCGGGTCGGCGAAGCGCTCGGGGTCGCGGTTGGCGGAGCCGAAGAGCAGGGCGATCTCGGCGCCGCGCGGGATGGTGACGCCGCGGACCTCGATGTCCTCCAGCACCCAGCGCTCGAACATCTGCAGCGGGGTGTCCCAGCGCATCAGCTCCTCGATCGCGGTGGGCAGCAGTGCGTCCACCGAGCCGCGCAGCCGGGCGAGCTCCCCGGGGTTGCGGAACAGCGCCCACCAGCCGTTGCCGGTGGTGTTGACGGTCGCCTCGTGGCCGGCGTTGAGCAGCAGCACGCAGGTGGAGATCATCTCCTGCTCGCTGAGCGCGTCGGAGCCCTCCTGGGCCTGGATGAGCGCGCTGATCAGGTCCGTCCCGGGGTTGCCCCGGCGTTCGCGGATCAGGGTGCGCAGGTAGTCGGAGAACTCGATGCTCGCGGTGACGGCCCGGCGGGCGGTCTCCTCGGTGGGGTTGAGCTCGAACATCCCGGTGATGTCGGCGGACCAGGGCCGCAGCAGGTGGCGGTCGCCCTCCGGCACGCCGAGCATCTCGGCGATCACGGCGACCGGCAGCGGCTCGGCGACGGCGGAGATCAGGTCGCCGCCGCCGGCCGCGAGCAGCCCGTCGACCAGTTCGCCGGCCAGCCGCCGCACGGTGGGGCGCAGGCCCTCGACCATGCGCGGGGTGAAGGCCTTGGAGACCAGCCGGCGCAGCCGGGTGTGGTCGGGCGCCTCCAGGTCGAGCAGCCCGTGGTCGTTGAGGGTGTGGAAGGGCTCGTGCGCCGGGTCGGGCTCGGGGCGGCCGAACTCCTGGTGGCTGAAGCGGTGGGTGTAGGTGCGGCCGAGCCGCCGGTCGCGCAGCAGGGCGCTGACGTCCTCGTGGCGCGAGACGAGCCACTGGTTCGTGGGCTCGAAGTACGTCACCGGCGCGTGCTCGCGCAGTTCGGCGTACGCGTCGTACGGGTGGGCCACGAAGGCCGCCGACCAGGGGTCGAACTTCGCCGTCGTCGTCATCGGTCGATCACTCCAGGCCAGGAGGGGGGAAGCCGGAAAGATCATCGTACGCACGCGGTACATCCGGGAACATGACCCTTCCGGCGCCCGCTCAGGCCCGCTCCAGGACAAGTCGGCGCACCAGCTTCGGCAGCGCCTGCGAGATCGGCTCCCGGATCACCTCGGCCGCGGCCTCGTCGTAGGGCGTCGGCTCGCCGTTCACGATGATCAGCTTCGCCCCGGTCCGCACCGCGTTGTACGGCAGCCCCGCCACCGGGAACACCTGGAGGCTGGTGCCGACCGCGATGAAGACGTCGCCGACCCGGACGACCGAGTCGGCCTGCCCGAGCACCTCCGGGTCCAGGTTCTCGCCGAACATCACGATGCGCGGCTTGAGGATCCCCCCGCACTCCCGGCACGCCGGGTCCGGCTCGCCCGCCCCGACCCGCTCCAGCGCGTCCGCCATCGAACCGACCACCCGGCAGCGCAGGCACTGCGTCTCCCGCACGTTGCCGTGCAGTTCGAGCACCTTGCGGGCGGTCAGCCCGGACCTCTGGTGCAGCCCGTCGATGTTCTGGGTGAGCACCCGCAGCGGCAGCCCGGAGCGCTCCAGGTCGACCAGCGCCCGGTGCCCGGCGTTCGGCTCGGCGCCCAGCGCGCCCGTCTCCAGCCGCATCCGCCAGGCCCGCCGCCGGACCTCCGGGTCCTCCAGGTACGGCCCGATGGTGACCAGCTCCTGCGCCGACGGGTCCTTCTGCCACAGCCCCTGCGGGCCGCGGTAGTCGGGGATGCCGGAGTCCGTCGAGATGCCCGCGCCGGTGAGCACGGCGATCAGGGGGCGCTTCGCGTTCATACCCCGGACCGTACGGCCCGCGGCCCACGACCGGCCACCGAAAAACCCGGGGGCACCGGGCCGGGGCCCGCTTCGGGCCAGGACGCGCGTTTCAGGCCAGGGCGGCGCGCGGCGCGGCGGCCGGGCGGGCCAGCGGGGCGAGCGCGAGCAGGTAGCAGGCGGCGGCGAGCGGGACGAGGGCCAGGTCGACGCCCGAGGCCAGGGTGCCGAGCAGCGCCAGCACCGGGCTCCACCAGCGCAGCACCCGGGAGCGGCCCGCCGCGGCGGCGGTCAGCAGCGCCAGCAGGCCGACGTAGAAGAGCAGCGGGCCGACCTGGTAGACGACCGGCAGCACGCCCGGGACGTCCTGGACCCGGTCGAACAGCCGCGACTGCTCGGCCTTGTCCGCCGCCGCCAGCCCCACCACCAGGTCGATGCCGATCTGCGCCAGCGAGCAGAGCAGCCCCGCGAAGGCCGTCCCCAGCGCCGCCCCGGCCGCGGTCCGCCCGGCCGTGCCGCGCGGGGCGAGCCGCCGGTGCAGGGCGAGGAGGACGGGGGCGAACAGCAGCAGCCCGGCGAGCATCGCGGTGTGCCCCGCCGTCCAGCCGGGGCCGGGCGCCCGGGAGCCCGGCACCAGGCGGATGCCGCCGTAGAGGGCCATCAGGGCGGGGGCGCCGACGACGGCGTACGGCGTGAGGCCGCTGAGGCGGGTGGGGCGGGTGTTCCGGGCATCCAGGGCGGTGTTCATCCGATGGTCTCCAGCGGTGTGGTCCGTTCCGACACCGCAGAGCCTCCCGGCCGGGGCCCTCGTCCCGGATCCCCCGCACCGGCGAACCGGCCGCCTCCCCCGCACGGGGGAGCCCGTCAGGACTCCCCCGCCACCACCGCCCCGGCCTCGTACGCGAACACCACCGCGTGCACCCGGTCCCGCAGCCCGAGCTTGCTCAGCACATTGCTGACGTGCGTCTTCACCGTGTGCTCGCTGACCACCAGCTCGGCCGCGATCTCGGCGTTGGACAGCCCGCGCGCGATCAGCCGCAGCGTCTCCCGCTCGCGCAGGGTCAGCTGCTCCAGCAGCCGCGACGGCGGTCGCACCGCCCGCTCCGGCGCCCCCGGCCGACGGGCCGCGAACTCGCCGATCAGCCGCCTGGTCACCGACGGCGCGAGCAGCGCCTCCCCCGAGGCGACCATCCGCACCCCGTGCGCCAGGTCGTCCCGCCGGACGTCCTTGAGCAGGAAGCCGCTGGCACCCGCGTACAGCGCGTCGAAGACGTAGTCGTCGATGTCGAAGGTGGTCAGCATGATCACCTTGGTCGACGGGAACTCGGCGCACACCCGGCGGGCCGCCTCCAGCCCGTCCATCACCGGCATCCGGACGTCCAGCAGCAGCACGTCCGGACCGTGCGCGCGCACCGCCTCGATCGCCTCGGCACCGTCGCACGCCTCGGCCACCACCTCGATGTCCGGCTGCGCGTCCAGGATCATCCCGAACCCGGCCCGCACCAGCTCCTGGTCGTCCGCGACGACCACCCGGATCGGCGTCATTCGTCCACCCTCTCCACCACCCCGCCGGTGCCCAGCGGCAGCCGGGCCCTCACCAGGAAACCCCTGCCCTCCGGCCCCGGCCCGGCCTCGGCCAGCCCGCCGCAGGCCGCCGCCCGCTCCCGGATGCCGACCAGCCCGCGGCCGCCGGACCAGCCGACCACCGCACGGCCGGCCGCGGCCGGCACCCCGCGTCCGTTGTCCGAGACCACCACCTCCAGCACCTCCCCGGCCCGCCGCACCCGGACCGCGACCCGGTCCGCCCCGGCGTGCTTGACCGTGTTGGTCAGCGCCTCCTGCACGATCCGGTACGCCGCCGTCTCCACGTCGGCCGGCAGCGGACCCTCCTGTCCGGGAAGTTCGAGATCCACCCGCGGCCCCGCCGCGCGCACCCGGTCGGCCACCGCGGCGAGTTCGGCCAGCCGGGGCTGCGGCGCCAGCTGCCGGCCCGCCTCCGGATCCTTCAGCACCCCCAGCACGCGCCGCAGCTGGACCATCGCGTCCCGGCCCGCGTCGGCGATGGTGTCGAACGCGCGGACGGCCCGGTCCGGATCGCTGCGCACCACCACCGGCCCGGCCTCGGCCTGGATCACCATCAGCGAGACGGCGTGGGCCAGGATGTCGTGCATCTCCCGGGCGATCCGGGCCCGCTCCTCCGCCACCGCCCGGGCCGCGTCGCTCGCCGCCCGTTCGCCGGCGTCCCGGGCCCGCTCCGCCTGCACCCGGGCCAGCTGCCGCTGGGCGCGCACCAGCGAACCGAACACGAAGGTGCCGACGGAGGTGACCAGGCTGAACAGCGCGCCGTTCGGCGAGTGGGTGCCCAGCACGTTGCCGGCCACCACCACCGCCAGCACGCTCCACCGCACCCGCTCCGAGGACCGTTCCGCCACCGTGTAGAGGGCGACCACCCCGGAGAGCGGCACCTGGGGGTTGGCCGAGTGCGCCACCACCGAGATCACCAGCGACGGCGCCGTCGCCAGCGCCAGCACCGTCAGCGGCCTCAGGCGCCGCCAGGGCAGCGGCAGCGCGGTCGCCACCGCGAGCAGGTGGATCCACCACGGGCGCACCGTGGTGTCCTGGGACACCGCCCAGAGCGCGACCCCGGCCGCCGCCACCGCCAGCAGCGAGTCCGGCAGGTACGGGCCGAACCCGTCCACCCGGCCGCGCAGGCGCACCGCACGCTCCACCCCGGTCCCTCCCCCGTAGCCGGGGACGCCGCCCCCGCGCAGGAGATCATGCCCTACCGGCAGCGCCTGCGGAACGCCCAGGTCAGCCACCGCTGACCGTCACTCCGCCGGTCTCCGCCCGGGCGCTGATGCTGCGCGCCGCGCCCGGCTGCGAGGGGATGCCCAGGTCCACCGCGCCGGCCGAGGCCCGGGCGTCCACCGCGTACGCCTCCCCGGCCGGCACCCGCAGCCGCACCCCGCCGTTGGTGGTGCTCGCCTCGACCTTCGACGGCGCCGCGGCGAAGTCGGCCCGCACCCCGCCGTTCACCGTGGTCAGCCGCACCCGCGGGGCCCGCAGCCCGTCGGCCTCGACCCCGCCGTTGGTCACCTCGGCGTCCACCTCGCCGGCCAGCCCGGACAGCTTGACGCCGCCGTTGCCCTCCTTCACCCGCACCCTGGTCCCGGCGGGCACCTGCACGGTGTACCCGATCCCGCAGGAGCCGCAGTCGTACGTCAGCCTCAGCACGCCGTCCGTCACCTCGTGGGTGCTCTTCGGCGCGTCCCCCCGGTAGTCCTGCTTCTCGACCACGTGCACGGCGTCACCGCCCCCGTGCACCACCACCCCGCCGTCGGCCCCCTCCACGACGAGCTCCCGGACCGGCCCCGCCACCCCGTAGCTCACCGTCCGGTGCTCCGCGTCGTCCCCGAACGGCAGGCAGGCCGACATCCCGACCAGCACCCCCGCCGTGATCGCCACCGCGCCCAGCACCCGCTTCATCCCCGGCTCCTTCGAAAGCCCGTCGACCGACACCGGGAACCCTCCCTCGGCGGCCGCCCCGACCGCCTCCCCCGCCGGAGCGGTTCCCGCCCCTCCCCCGTGCGACGGAGCCGTCCGGCCCGGGGAATGCCGAAGGGCCCGGAGGCTTGATGCCTCCGGGCCCTTCTCTTTGTAGCGGGGACAGGATTTGAACCTGCGACCTCTGGGTTATGAGCCCAGCGAGCTACCGAGCTGCTCCACCCCGCGTCGGTAAACATGACTCTACGCGACTTCGGCCGAATGACCTAATCGGCTTCCGTCCGTGCCCCGAACGGCCCCGCCGGCCGGGCCTCCCCCACGCTCCCCAGCGGCCCCTGACGGCCCCTGGAGCCCCCGGGAACGCCGCAGGGCGGCCACCCCGTGGGGTGACCGCCCTGCGATCGGTGCTGCGCGACTCAGCCGGTGTACGGGCCGTAGTCGTAGTCGTCCAGCGGAACCGCCTGGCCGGAGCCGGCGCCGAAGGGCGACAGGTCGTAGTCGTCGTAGCCGACGGCCGAGTACATCGCGGCCTTGGCCTCCTCGGTCGGCTCGACCCGGATGTTGCGGTAACGGGGCAGGCCCGTACCGGCCGGGATGAGCTTACCGAGGATGACGTTCTCCTTGAGGCCCAGCAGCGGGTCCGACTTGGCGTGGATCGCCGCGTCGGTGAGGACCCGGGTCGTCTCCTGGAAGGAGGCGGCCGACAGCCAGGACTCGGTGGCCAGCGAGGCCTTGGTGATACCCATCAGCTGCGGACGGCCGGAGGCGGGGTGACCGCCCTCGGCGACGACGCGGCGGTTCTCCTGCTCGAAGCGGCCGCGCTCGACCAGCTCGCCGGGCAGCAGCTCGGCGTCGCCCGACTCGATGATCGTCACGCGGCGGAGCATCTGCCGGATGATGATCTCGATGTGCTTGTCGTGGATCGACACACCCTGCGAGTTGTAGACCTTCTGGACCTCGGCGACCAGGTGGACCTGGACGGCACGCTGGCCCATGATGCGCAGGACGTCGTGCGGGTTGGTGGCACCCATGGTCAGCTTCTGGCCGACCTCGACCGCCTCGCCCTCGCTGACGAGCAGCTTCACACGCTTCGAGACCGGGTAGGCGATCTCGTCGGTGCCGTCGTCCGGCGTGACGACCAGCTTGCGGGTCTTCTCGGTGTCCTCGATGCGGACCCGGCCCTGCGCCTCCGAGATCGGAGCCACACCCTTCGGGGTACGGGCCTCGAAGAGCTCGACGACACGCGGCAGACCCTGGGTGATGTCGTCACCGGCCACACCACCGGTGTGGAAGGTACGCATGGTCAGCTGGGTACCGGGCTCACCGATGGACTGGGCGGCGATGATGCCGACCGCCTCACCGATGTCGACCAGCTTGCCGGTGGCCAGCGAGCGCCCGTAGCACATGGCACAGGTGCCGACGGCCGACTCACAGGTCAGGATCGAGCGGGTCTTGACCTCGCCGATGCCGTGGCGGATCAGCTCGTCGATCAGGACGTCGCCGAGGTCGGTGTTGGCGGTGGCAAGGAGCTTGCCGTCCACCGTGATGTCCTCGGCGAGCATGCGGGCGTAGACGCTGGTCTCGACGTCGTCGGCCTTGCGCAGCACGCCGTCCGCACCCACGGAGCCGATCGCCAGCTTCAGGCCGCGCTCGGTGCCGCAGTCCTCCTCGCGAATGATGACGTCCTGGGAGACGTCGACCAGACGACGGGTGAGGTAACCGGAGTCGGCGGTACGGAGGGCGGTGTCGGCCAGACCCTTACGGGCACCGTGGGTGGAGATGAAGTACTCCAGCACGGACAGACCCTCACGGAACGACGCCTTGATGGGTCGCGGGATGGTCTCGTTCTTGGCGTTCGACACCAGACCACGCATACCGGCGATCTGGCGCATCTGCATCATGTTTCCACGAGCACCCGAGTCGACCATCATGAAGATGGGGTTCGTCTTCGGGAAGTTCTCGTTCATGGCCTCGGCGACCTCGTTGGTCGCCTGGGTCCAGATGCCGATGAGCTCCTGCTTGCGCTCGTCGTTGGTGATCAGGCCGCGCTCGTACTGACGCTGGACCTTCTCCGCCTTCGCCTCGTAGCCCTCGAGGATCTGGGGCTTGTTCGGCGGGACGACGACGTCGGAGATCGAGACGGTGACACCCGAGCGGGTCGACCAGTGGAAGCCGGACGCCTTCAGGTTGTCCAGGGTCGCCGCGACGACGACCTTGGGGTAGCGCTCCGCCAGGTCGTTGACGATCGCGGAGAGCTGCTTCTTGCCCACCTCGTAGTCGACGAACGGGTAGTCCTCGGGCAGCAGCTCGTTGAAGAGCGCGCGGCCCAGGGTGGTGGTCAGGCGGAAGGGCTCGCCGTCGAACCAGCTCGACTGGCCGTCCTCGTCCACCGGGGCGGTCCAGCCGCGCGGCGGGACGGTGCCGGCCGGCAGGCGCAGCTCGATCGGGGCCTGGACGTCCAGGTCGCGGGCGTCGAAGGCCATGATCGCCTCGGCGGTCGACGAGAAGGTGCGGCCGGCGCCCTTCACGTTCTCGCGGTCCGAGGTCAGGAAGAACAGACCGAGCACCATGTCCTGGGTCGGCATGGTGACGGGGCGACCGTCGGCCGGCTTCAGGATGTTGTTCGAGGACAGCATCAGGATGCGGGCCTCGGCCTGCGCCTCCGCGGAGAGCGGCAGGTGGACGGCCATCTGGTCACCGTCGAAGTCCGCGTTGAACGCGGTGCAGACGAGCGGGTGGATCTGGATGGCCTTGCCCTCGACCAGCTGCGGCTCGAAGGCCTGGATGCCGAGGCGGTGCAGGGTGGGCGCACGGTTCAGCAGGACCGGGTGCTCGGCGATGACCTCTTCGAGCACGTCCCACACGACCGGGCGGGCACGCTCGACCATGCGCTTGGCCGACTTGATGTTCTGCGCGTGGTTCAGGTCGACCAGGCGCTTCATCACGAACGGCTTGAAGAGCTCCAGCGCCATGGCCTTCGGCAGACCGCACTGGTGCAGCTTGAGCTGCGGGCCGACGACGATGACCGAACGGGCCGAGTAGTCGACTCGCTTGCCGAGCAGGTTCTGACGGAAACGACCCTGCTTGCCCTTCAGCATGTCGCTGAGGGACTTCAGCGGGCGGTTGCCGGGGCCCGTGACCGGGCGACCACGACGGCCGTTGTCGAACAGCGCGTCGACGGCCTCCTGGAGCATGCGCTTCTCGTTGTTCACGATGATCTCGGGGGCACCGAGGTCGAGAAGGCGCTTCAGGCGGTTGTTGCGGTTGATCACGCGGCGGTACAGGTCGTTCAGGTCGGAGGTCGCGAAGCGGCCACCGTCCAGCTGCACCATCGGACGCAGGTCCGGCGGGATGACCGGGACGCAGTCCAGCACCATGCCGTTGGGCTTGTTGGTGGTCTGCAGGAACGCGGAGACGACCTTGAGGCGCTTGAGCGCACGGGTCTTCTTCTGGCCCTTGCCGGTGCGGATGATCTCGCGCAGGCGCTCGGACTCCTCCGCCAGGTCGAAGGTCTCCAGGCGGTCCTTGAGGGCCGCCGCGCCCATCGAGCCGGAGAAGTAGGTGCCGAAGCGGTCGCGCAGCTCGCGGTAGAGCAGCTCGTCGCCCTCGAGGTCCTGGACCTTGAGGTTCTTGAAGCGGGCCCACACCTCGTCGAGGCGGTCGAGCTCGCGCTGCGCGCGGTCGCGCAGCTGCTTCATCTCGCGCTCGGCGCCCTCGCGCACCTTGCGGCGCACGTCGGCCTTGGCGCCCTCGGCCTCCAGCTCGGCCAGGTCGGTCTCGGCCTTCTTGGCGCGGGCCTCGAGGTCCGAGTCGCGGCGGTTCTCGATCTGCTGGCGCTCGACCGAGACGTGCGCCTCCAGGGACGGGAGGTCGCGCTGGCGGCGCTCGTCGTCGACCCAGGTGATCATGTAGGCGGCGAAGTAGATGACCTTCTCGAGGTCCTTCGGCGCCAGGTCGAGCAGGTAGCCCAGGCGGGACGGCACGCCCTTGAAGTACCAGATGTGGGTGACCGGGGCGGCCAGCTCGATGTGGCCCATCCGCTCGCGGCGCACCTTGGCGCGGGTCACCTCGACGCCGCAGCGCTCGCAGATGATGCCCTTGAAGCGGACGCGCTTGTACTTACCGCAGTAGCACTCCCAGTCCCGGGTGGGGCCGAAGATCTTCTCGCAGAAGAGCCCGTCCTTTTCCGGCTTCAGGGTGCGGTAGTTGATGGTCTCCGGCTTCTTGACCTCGCCGTGCGACCACTGGCGGATGTCGTCGGCGGTGGCCAGGCCGATGCGGAGCTCGTCGAAGAAGTTGACGTCAAGCACTGGTCGTCAAGCCCTCTTTCGTAAGTCGAGAGTCGTTCATGTGGTCTGAGGGGGGCCTGGGGGCGGGCCGGCCGCTGCTGCGGCCGGCCCGGCCTCCGTCAGACCTCTTCGACGCTGCTCGGCTCGCGCCGGGACAGGTCGATGCCGAGCTCCTCGGCGGCGCGGAACACGTCCTCGTCGGAGTCCCGCATCTCGATGGACTGGCCGTCCGAGGACAGCACCTCCACGTTGAGGCAGAGCGACTGCATTTCCTTGATGAGAACCTTGAAGGACTCGGGAATGCCGGGCTCGGGGATGTTCTCGCCCTTGACGATGGCCTCGTAGACCTTGACTCGGCCGAGGACGTCGTCGGACTTGATGGTGAGGAGCTCCTGGAGCGCGTAGGCCGCGCCGTACGCCTCGAGGGCCCACACCTCCATCTCACCGAAGCGCTGACCACCGAACTGCGCCTTACCACCGAGCGGCTGCTGGGTGATCATCGAGTACGGACCGGTCGAACGGGCGTGCAGCTTGTCGTCGACCAGGTGGTGCAGCTTGAGGATGTACATGTAGCCGACCGAGACCGGCATCGGGAACGGCTCGCCGGAGCGGCCGTCGAACAGTCGGGCCTTGCCGGTGGAGTTCACCAGGCGCTCACCGTCACGGGTGAGGGTGGTGTTGTCCAGCAGGCCGGTGATCTCGTCCTCGCGGGCGCCGTCGAAGACCGGGGTGGCGAGGTTGGTGCCGCCCTCGACGGTGTCGGCGCCGATCGCCTGCAGGCGCTGGGCCCACTCGTCGGCCAGCCCGGAGACGTCCCAGCCCTGCTTGGCGAGCCACCCGAGGTGGATCTCCAGGACCTGTCCCGGGTTCATTCGGGACGGGACACCCAGCGGGTTGAGGATGATGTCGACCGGGGTGCCGTCCTCCAGGAACGGCATGTCCTCGACCGGCAGGATCTTCGAGATGACGCCCTTGTTGCCGTGACGGCCGGCGAGCTTGTCACCGTTGGTGATCTTGCGCTTCTGGGCCACGTAGACGCGGACCAGCTGGTTGACGCCCGGGGGCAGCTCGTCGCCCTCTTCGCGGTCGAAGACGCGGACGCCGATGACCTTGCCGGACTCACCGTGCGGAACCTTCAGCGAGGTGTCGCGGACCTCACGGGCCTTCTCGCCGAAGATCGCGCGGAGCAGGCGCTCCTCCGGGGTCAGCTCGGTCTCGCCCTTGGGCGTGACCTTGCCGACCAGGATGTCGCCGGTGACGACGTCGGCGCCGATGCGGATGATGCCGCGCTCGTCGAGGTCCGCGAGGACCTCCTCGGAGACGTTCGGGATGTCCCGGGTGATCTCCTCGGGGCCGAGCTTGGTGTCACGGGCGTCGACCTCGTGCTCCTCGATGTGGATCGAGGAGAGGACGTCGTCCTGCACGAGGCGCTGCGACAGGATGATCGCGTCCTCGTAGTTGTGACCCTCCCACGACATGAACGCCACGAGCAGGTTCTTGCCGAGGGCCATCTCGCCCTCGTCGGTGCACGGGCCGTCGGCCAGCACCTGGTTGACCTCGACCCGGGCGCCCTCGTCCACGAGCACCTTCTGGTTGAAGGCGGTGCCCTGGTTCGAGCGGGTGAACTTGGCGGCGCGGTACGTGGTGTACGTGCCGTCGTCGTTGGCCACGGTGACGTAGTCGGCCGAGACCTCCTGGACGACACCGGCCTTCTCGGCGGTGATGACGTCCGCGGCGTCGACGGCGCAGCGGTACTCCATGCCGGTACCGACCAGCGGAGCCTCGCTCTTCAGCAGCGGCACCGCCTGGCGCATCATGTTCGAGCCCATGAGCGCGCGGTTGGCGTCGTCGTGCTCGAGGAACGGGATCATGGCGGTCGCGACCGACACCATCTGGCGCGGCGAGACGTCCATGTAGTCGATCTCGGTGCCCGGGATGTAGTCGATCTCGCCGCCACGGCGGCGGACCAGGACACGCGGCTCGGCGAAGTGCAGGTCCGCGGTCAGCGGCGCGTTCGCCTGGGCGATGACGTAGCGGTCCTCCTCGTCGGCGGTCAGGTAGTCGACCTGCTCCGTGACGACACCCTCGATGACCTTGCGGTACGGGGTCTCGATGAAGCCGAACGCGTTGACCCGGCCGTACGAGGCGAGCGAGCCGATCAGACCGATGTTCGGGCCTTCGGGGGTCTCGATCGGACACATGCGGCCGTAGTGCGAGGGGTGCACGTCACGGACCTCGAAGCCGGCCCGCTCACGGGACAGACCACCGGGGCCCAGCGCGGACAGACGACGCTTGTGGGTCAGGCCCGACAGCGGGTTCGTCTGGTCCATGAACTGCGACAGCTGGCTGGTGCCGAAGAACTCCTTGATGGAGGCGACGACCGGCCGGATGTTGATCAGGGTCTGCGGCGTGATCGCCTCGACGTCCTGGGTGGTCATGCGCTCGCGCACGACGCGCTCCATACGGGCGAGACCCGTACGGACCTGGTTCTGGATGAGCTCGCCGACGTTGCGCAGGCGACGGTTGCCGAAGTGGTCGATGTCGTCGACCTCGACCACGATGTCGCGGCCTTCGTCGTCACGCCACTCGGTCTCGCCCGCGTGCAGCTTCACCAGGTACTTGATCGCACCGATGATGTCGGGCTCGGTGAGCACGCCGGAGTCCAGCGACTCGGCGTTGCCCAGCTTGCGGTTGACCTTGTAACGGCCGACCTTCGCGAGGTCGTAGCGCTTCGGGTTGAAGTACAGGTTCTCCAGAAGCGTCTGCGCGGCCTCGCGCGTGGGCGGCTCGCCCGGACGCAGCTTGCGGTAGATGTCCAGCAGCGCGTCGTCCTGGCCCTGGGTGTGGTCCTTCTCCAGGGTGGCGCGCATCGACTCGTACTCGCCGAACTCCTCGAGAATCATCTCGTTGGTCCAGCCGAGCGCCTTGAGCAGCACGGTGACGGACTGCTTGCGCTTGCGGTCGATGCGGACGCCGACCATGTCGCGCTTGTCGATCTCCATCTCCAGCCAGGCACCACGCGAGGGGATGACCTTGCAGGAGTAGATGTCCTTGTCGGACACCTTGTCCAGGGTGGAGTCGAAGTACACACCCGGGGAGCGGACGAGCTGCGACACGACGACACGCTCGGTGCCGTTGATCACGAACGTGCCCTTGTGGGTCATGAGCGGGAAGTCGCCCATGAAGACCGTCTGAGACTTGATCTCACCGGTCTCGTTGTTGGTGAACTCGGCCGTGACGAAGAGCGGGGCCGCGAACGTGAAGTCGCGGTCCTTGCACTCGTCAATGGAGTTCTTCGGCGGCTCGAAACGGTGGTCGCGGAAGGTCAGCGACATCGACCCGCTGAAGTCCTCGATCGGGGAGATCTCCTCGAAGATCTCCTCCAGACCGGACTTCGTGGGGACGTCCTGACCACTCTCCAGGGCCGCCTCGACCCGGGACTTCCAGGCCGCGTTGCCGAGCAGCCAGTCAAAGCTCTCGGTCTGCAGGGCCAGGAGGTTCGGGACCTCGAGGGGCTCCTTGATCTTCGCGAACGAGACGCGGAGCGGGGCGGTGGATGCGGCGGAATTGTTCGAGGCGTTGCGCGGCGCGGCCAAGAGGGGGGTCCTTCCGAGGGCTCGGAGCTCACTACGCGCGTACCAGCCGGGCCTGCTTGGGCTTGGTGCCGCCTCCCTCGCCACTGGCCTCCGCCGGGGTCGAAACCCCAGGTCAGAGCCGCTTTGCGGAGGCGGTGCCAGACCCCATCAGGGCAACGCAAACTCCGGGCGACGAGTCACGGAGAAGCTAACAGGCAGCGCAAAGGGACAGTGTAGCCAATGGCGACACTGCTGTCCAGCTCTGATTCGGAGACCGAATCGGAGACTCCTCCCGGTAGCCGGCGGGCGCGGGCGCCCACCGGGTACTGCTCTAACTCACGTGGAGTCATTTCCCGCCGGAGCCACTGGTTATGCATCCAGTGGCGAACCAACCCGGCGGACTCGCGCCTTGAGAATCGCGCGCCGCGCCAGGTTCGTCAAGGGCCCGCCGGCGGCGCGGGCCTCGACCTGTCTATCGATCCGGCGCCCCCCGGCGTTACAGAAGCCGTGGTGGCGCCGCCCTCGACGACGTTGATCACCATACCCCCCGGCACCGACGGTGCCGAGTGGGCCGTCGGCCACGCCGGCGGGCCGTACCGGCCGGTCGGGGGAACGGGGCCGGGGGCGGCCCCGGCGGGGCCCGGGCCCGGCCCGGAAACGCGAAAAAGCCGGGCCGACCACCCGCAAGGGTGATCGGCCCGGCCCTACGCCCCCTCAGAGGGGGCGCGAGATCACTTGACGGTGACCTTGGCGCCGGCGCCCTCGAGGGCAGCCTTGGCCTTCTCGGCAACGTCCTTGGCAACCTTCTCCAGGACCTTGGCACCAGCGGTGTCAACGAGGTCCTTGGCCTCCTTCAGGCCGAGGGAGGTCAGGGTGCGCACCTCCTTGATGACCTGGATCTTCTTGTCGCCAGCGGCCTCGAGGATGACGTCGAACTCGTCCTGCTCCTCAGCGGCCTCGGCGGCCGGGCCGGCAACGCCGGCGGCGGCAACGGCGACCGGCGCGGCGGCGGTGACGTCGAACTTCTCCTCGAAGGCCTTCACGAAGGCGGCCAGCTCGATGAGGGTGAGCTCCTCGAACTGCGCGAGCAGCTCGTCCTGGGACAGCTTCGCCATGATGGCGTCCTTCCACTAAATCGGCAGGTTGGTGCCGGATGTACGGGTGGGGCGGGCGTACGGGCCCGCAGCGAGGCGTGAGCCTGCCGAATTACTCGGCGGCGGCGTCCTCGGCGGCGGGAGCCGGCGTACCGGCACCGCCCTGCTCGACCTTGTCGCGCAGCGCGTCCACAGTGCGGACGAGCTTCGACGGCAGGGCCTGGAAGAGCGCGGCAGCCTGGGACTGCTTGGCCTTCAGGGCACCCGCCAGCTTGGCGAGCAGCACCTCGCGGGACTCGAGGTCCGCGAGCTTCTTGATCTCATCGGCGGACAGCGCCTTACCGTCAAGGACACCGCCCTTGATGATGAGAGCGGGGTTCTCCTTGGCGAAGTCACGCAGAGCCTTCGCCGACTCCACCGGGTCACCGGTGACGAAGGCGACAGCCGTCGGACCGTTGAACAGGTCGTCGAGCTCCGTGATCCCGACCTCATTGGCCGCGATCTTGGTCAGCGTGTTCTTCACCACGGCGTACTCGGCGTTGTCGCCGAGCGAGCGACGCAGGGTCTTGACCTGCTTCACCGAGAGACCGCGGTACTCGGTCAGCAGCGCCGCGGAGGAGCCACGGAACTTGTCCGTGATCTCGGCGACGGCGGCAGCCTTGTCGGGCCTGGCCATAGGCTTACGCCTCCTTCCGTGATGTCGAATTCGGGCCGACCGCGAAAGTCGACCTAGGTCGCCGTGGACCGACCGGACGGAAGGAAAGCCCTTGCAGAAATG
Source organism: Kitasatospora sp. NPDC057738 (assembly GCF_042798815.1). Taxonomy (NCBI): domain Bacteria; kingdom Bacillati; phylum Actinomycetota; class Actinomycetes; order Kitasatosporales; family Streptomycetaceae; genus Kitasatospora; species Kitasatospora sp. NPDC057738. Next base: position 79,295 of record NZ_JBHVJT010000015.1, read on the forward strand.
CAATGAGCCCCGGTGCGCAGGGGCACGGGGCTCGGAACGACCTCGACGGACCTCCACGCGAACGCGGGACCCGGAAATCGAAGCTCCAGACGCACCTGCGCGGGCTGCCTGCGACGAAGCGCAGATCCTTCGGTCACCTGCTCCCTGACGGGCGCGGCGACAACCAGCGGTCTTTGGCTTCGGCCAGCGTAGCCGGAGCCCTCCGCGAGGTGCAAATCGCCCCCGGACGGAGCAGGCCCGGGCCGTCCCGGAGCATCCCGGGCGCCCGCTCAGCGGGCCAGCGGGGAGACCGTCCGGACGCCGGTGTCCGCGGTGTCCGCCTCGGCCGGCGCCTGCGCCGAGAGCAGCGCGCCGGCGAGGTCGGTGTAGAGCACCGAGTCGTCCGCCCGCCCGCTGTCCCCGCTGCCGGTGCGCTGGAGCCGGACCAGCTGGTCCTTGTCGTTGAGCCAGAGGTCCAGGGTGAGGGAGATCGAGCCGCCGGGCGCGAGCGCGACCCGCAGGCCGTCCCGGCGGGACTGGGTCAGCTGGGTCTGGGCGGCGGCGTACTTCTCGGCGGTGGTGGTGACCCGGTAGTGCTCGACGGTGGAGTCCTCGAACTTCTCCTCGCCGACGAAGACCGGGTCCGTCCCCTCGGCGTTGGCCGCGGTCAGCGCCTCGACCGGGTTCAGCAGGTCGATCAGCCCGGCGTACGGGATCTCCTTGTGGCCGTCCGCGTCCGGCGGGACGGTGAAGCGCTCCCAGTGCCGGCCGCCCTGCCGGGCCGCGGTGGCGGCGTCCCCGCCCTGGTAGGCGACGGTGTCCACGACGATCAGCTGCTCGGCCTCGGCCGGGGTGGAGCGCTTGATCTGGAGCGCGGTCTTGGGCTGCCAGAACAGCGGGCCGGATCCGGCGTCCGAACCGAGCCGGTAGCTGACCTTGGCCCGGCGGGCGGTCTGCATGGCCAGCTGGGCGGAGAGCAGCACCCCGTGCGGCGAGCGGTCGGTGGGCTTGGCCTGCGCGCTCGGGGAGGCGGTGGAGAGCGGGGCGCCGACCGGGCTCGGGCTGCCGGGCGTCGCGGCGGGCGCGCCGCCGTCCCCGCCGCACCCGCTCAGCCCGCTCGCCAGCAGGGCGACGGCGGCCACTGCCGCCAACCGCTGCCGTGCCGCCATCGCCCGTTCCCCTCTCGCCCGGCCCCGTCCCGCGGCGGCCCCGTCCCGGCCACCTTGCCACCCGTCCCCGGTCCGCCCGGTGGCGGCCCCCTCCGCCGGGCGGATCCACCGGGTCGGCCCAGCCGGGCCCGGGGCCGGGGGGGGGGGGGGAGGGGCGTGGTGGCCCCCCTCCCCCCTTCCCCCGGCTCTCCGCCCCCCTCGGCGTCCTCCCGGCGTGGACAGCTGGCCCCGCCTCCCCCTCCGCGGGGTGGCTCCACGGGTTGGTCCGAGCTGGGCCGGGGGGGGGGGGGGGGGGGACTGTCTCCCGTTCCCCCCCCCCCCCGGCCGCGCGGATCAGCTGCCGGCCGCGGCCTTCTGGAGGTCGGCGAGGTCGATGAAGTCCGCCGGGGTGGAGGCGATCACCGGGGTGCCGTAGTCCGAGTAGCTGACGGTGACGTTCAGCGCGCCGGCCTTGGTCTCGGCCACCTCGCTCCGCTTGACCACGAGCTTGTCGGCGTCGACCCAGACGTCGATCTGGTCGGTGGTGATGCCGGCCGTGTCCAGGTTCTGCTTGATCTTGTCGACCTGCGCCTGGGTCATGCCCTGGCCGGTGGCCTTGACCACGTCGGCCGCGCTGAGCACACCGGAGTAGTGGGTGGTGGCCTTGCCGTTCACCGTCTCCTGGCCGACCTCGGTGACCTTGCCGCTGGCGATCAGCGTCCGGACGCCCTGCACCGGGTCCGCGCTCTGCAGCTGGTCGGTCGTGCCGCCGGACGCCTTGGCCATGTCGGCCTTGCTGTAGCGCACCCACTTCGGGCTGCCGCTCTCCACCAGCTGCCCGCCCAGGCCCATGTACATGGCGTCCTTGGCGTACAGGTAGTGCACCTTCGGCCCGCCGGTCAGCGGCTCCAGGAGCTTGGCCATCGGGGAGCCCGACAGGTCCATCGTGAGGTCGGCCTCCAGGCCGTCGGCCCAGGACACCGCCCCCTGGCCCTTCATGACGACCTCGCCGACCTGGATCACCTCGTCGACCTTCGCCGACTTGGCCGCGCCGGTCTTCTGGGTGACCTGCTCCAGGAAGACCGCCGGGCTGACCTTCTCCGGCTTCGCGGCGGTGGTCGGGGCGGCGGCCGACGGGGTGGCCGAGGTGGCGGCCGTGGTCGGCGCGGCCGGGGCGGCGCTCTTGTCGTTGTTGTTGCACGCGGTCGCGGTCAGCGCCAGGGCGGCGAGGACGACGGCGACGGCGGTCTTGCGGGTTCCAGCCATGATTCCCCCCTTGAGGACCCCCGGGCGCGTGGTGCGCCCGGGGTGGTAGCCGGTTGTTGCGGGTGGGCCCGGTGTCCGGTCCGGCCGGATCAGCCGAGCAGCTTGAGCACGTCGGCCTCGTTGCCGAGGTCGCCGGCGGCCGGCGCCGCGATCGCGGCGGCCTTGCCGAGGTTGGAGTACTTGATCGTGACGGCCTGCTTCTCGCCGTTGGTGTCGCCGTACTCCTTGTACTGGACGAGCTCCTGGTTGGCGTTCAGCCAGAAGTCGATGGTGAGGGTCTTGCCGTCCTCCTCCAGCGTCTTCTGGACGGCCGTGCGCTGGCCCGCCGAGAGCGCCGTCATCCCGGCCACCAGCGCGGCGGTGTCCTGCTCCGCCCGCAGGTGGGTGGTCTGGACGCCGTCCACGGCCTCCTGGCCGATCTTGGAGAGCTTGCCGCTCTGGGCCGCGACGGTGAGCAGGACGACCGGGTTCGTCATCTGGCCGACCGCCCGGAAGCTGTCGCCCGTCGCGTCGGCGGGCATCTTGACCCAGTGCTTGCCGCCGAGGGCCGGCGCGACGTCGTCGCCGCCGCCGAGGTAGGCGTCCGTTCCGAGCACCCGGATCCGGAGCTTCTTGCCCTCGATGTCGCTGGCCAGGTCCACGGCCGCCTTGGCCGGGTCCTTCCAGTCCGCGTCGCCGGTGCCGGCGGGGTCGGTGGGATCGGCCGGGATCATGGTGACCTTGCCGTTGCCGGCCTTCTGCATCACCACGGCGGACGCGGCCAGCGCGGCCTTCGGGTCCGCGGCCAGGGCCGCCGCGAGCGGGTCGGCGCCCTTGGCGTCGGCGCTCTTGGTGTCACCGGGCTTGGCCTCACCGGTCTTGGTGCCGCCCTTGGCGTCGCCGCTCTTGGCGTCACTGCCGCAGGCGGTCGCGGCACCGAGCAGGACGGCCGTCGTCGCGACGGCCGAGGCGAGGCGCAGAGCGCGCATGAAGGTACCCCCGTGAGATCCAGATCCCCATGGAAGAACCGATCGTCAGCTCTTCTCATGTTCTTTTCATGCGGACTCTAACGGATCGTCGATGTCCCCACGCACCGGATATCCGCCTCCCCGTCACCCGCCCGCGGCGGGCGTCGCGTCCGCCGCCCCGGGAGCCGAGACATCGGTCGTCGTCACCGTGGTTCCCGCGTCCCCCCGGACCGTCTCGCGCAGCCGCAGCAGCTGCATGCCGGGCCCGACCCAGATGTCGTAGCCGATCGCCGTCACCCCGTGCTGCCGGTACCAGTCCAGTGTGGCGGCGCGCCGTCGCGGGCTCAACTCGTCGTCCTTGCCGAACAGTTCGGCCACCGGCGCGGAGCCCTGGTAGTGCGCCACGGTCACCCCGGCCAGCTGCTCGCCGCCGAGCGAGGTGAGCTTGACGCCCTGGGCGACCTCGTACGCCCGGCCGCCCGGGCTGGAGATCAGAGCCGTCGTCCAGCCGCCCGCGAAGCCCTCCGGGTCGGGGCCCGCCCCGGGGTCGACCGACTCGGCGGTGCTCCGCTCCGCGTGCCTCGCCGCGCCGTCCTGGTAGACGAGGTCGAGGGCGCCGTCCTTCACGGTCAGCCGGCCGCTGCCGCGTTCGTCGGTGACGGTCAGTCGGGCCTCGTCCGAGGCGCCCCAGACCAGGGAGCCGCTCGCGGTGCGCCGGCCGCCCGGGCCCTCCCGCACCACGTCGATCCGGGCGCTGCCGGCGTCGTCCAGCGCCTGCGCGGCGGTGAGCACCACCTGCTTGGGCGGCACCGGCGCGGGGCCCCCGGGGGTGCCGGTGGTCGGAGCGGCCAGCAGGCTGCACCCGGTGGTGGTGGCGAGCAGCAGGGCCGCTGCGAGAACGGTGGGGCGAGGGGCGGGCGGCACGGCACACTCCGGCGGTCACAGGTGCTCCACGTGGTCTGACCGGCAGAGCGTACGACGGTTCGGCCCGCCGTACGGACTGCTCTAGAGCGCTGAGGCTCAGACCGCGGCCGGGTCCTCCTCGACGAGGAGGTTGCGGGTGCGGTTCGGGTCCACCTGGATGCCGGGGCCCATGGTGGTCGAGATCGCGGTCTTCTTGATGTAGCGGCCCTTGGCGGCGGACGGCTTGGCGCGGAGCACCTCGTCCAGCGCGGCGGCGTAGTTCTCGACCAGCTGCTCGTCGGTGAAGGAGGCCTTACCGATGATGAAGTGCAGGTTCGAGTGCTTGTCGACGCGGAACTCGATCTTGCCGCCCTTGATCTCGTTGACCGCCTTGGCGACGTCCGGAGTCACGGTGCCGGTCTTCGGGTTCGGCATCAGGCCACGGGGGCCGAGCACGCGGCCGAGGCGGCCGACCTTGCCCATGAGGTCCGGGGTGGCGACGACGGCGTCGAAGTCGAGGCGGCCCTTGGCGACCTCGTCGATGAGCTCGTCGGAGCCGACGATGTCGGCACCCGCAGCACGCGCGGCCTCGGCACGCTCGCCGGTCGCGAAGACCAGGACCCGAGCGGTCTTACCGGTGCCGTGCGGGAGGATCACGGTGCTGCGGACCATCTGGTCGGCCTTGCGCGGGTCGACACCCAGACGCATGGCGACCTCGACGGTGCCGTCGAACTTGGTGGTGCTGGTCGCCTTGGCGAGGCGGACGGCCTCGAGGGGGGCGTAAAGGCGCTCGCGGTCGACCTGGGCGTCCGCGGCCTTCAGGGCCTTGCTGCGCTTCATAGCTGCTCCTGAATGGTGAATGGAGGTGTGGTGTCACGGGCCTGCGCGGGCCCTACCACAAGAACCGGCTGAATCAACTTTCCCCTGGCGGGAAGGGAGATTCTCAGCCCTCGACGGTGATGCCCATCGACCGGGCGGTGCCGGCGATGATCTTCTCCGCGGCGTCCAGGTCGTTGGCGTTCAGGTCGGGCATCTTGGTGGTGGCGATCTCACGGACCTGGGCGCTGGTGAGCTTGGCGACCTTGGTCTTGTGCGGCTCGCTGGAGCCCTTGTCCACACCGGCGGCCTTCAGGATGAGGCGCGCGGCCGGCGGCGTCTTCGTGATGAAGGTGAAGGAACGGTCCTCGTAGACCGTGATCTCCACCGGCACGATCATGCCGCGCTGCGACTCGGTCGCGGCGTTGTAGGCCTTGCAGAACTCCATGATGTTGACGCCGTGCTGACCCAGCGCGGGGCCGACCGGCGGCGCCGGGTTGGCCGCACCGGCGTTGATCTGGAGCTTGATAAGCCCCGTGATCTTCTTCTTCTTGGGAGGCATGTCTCTCCGGGTCCTTCCGAGAGGTGATTGCTGGTGCGTGCGGAACCGGGGCGACACCCGGCCGCCAGCACACACATCGGACCAGGCTAACGCGTCGGCGCCGCTGGACCAAAACGGATTCGGGGCAGGGCCCTCGGCCCCGCCCCGAATCCGAAGACCGTGGGACTAGTTCTTCTGGATCTGGTCGAAGGAGAGCTCGACCGGGGTCTCCCGGCCGAAGATCTCGACCAGGCCCTTGACCTTCTTCGAGTCCGGGTTGATCTCGTTGATGGTCGCCTGGAGGGTCGCGAACGGACCGTCGGTGACGGTGACCGAGTCGCCGACCTCGAAGTCCAGCACCTGGATCTCGCTCGGCTTGATCGGCGACGGCTTGCCCGCCTCCTTGGCGGCCTGGCGCTCGACGTCGGGGGCGAGCATCTTGACGACCTCGTCCAGGGTCAGCGGGTACGGGTCGTAGGCGTTGCCGACGAAGCCGGTGACACCCGGGGTGTTGCGCACGACGCCCCAGGACTCCGGGGTGAGGTCCATGCGCACCAGGACGTAGCCGGGGAGCTTGTTCTGGCGGATGGTCTTGCGGTCGCCGTTCTTGATCTGGACGACCTCCTCCTGCGGCACCTCGGCCTGGAAGATGTACTCCTCGACGTTCAGCGAGACGGCGCGCTGCTCCAGGTTCTGCTTCACCCGGTTCTCGTAGCCGGCGTAGGTGTGGATCACGTACCACTCGCCCGGCATGAAGCGCAGGTCCTCGCGGAACTTGGCGACCGGGTCGACCTCGTCGGCCGGCTCCTCCTCGACGGTCTCCTCGGCGGCGAGCTCGGCGTCGAGTTCGGCCTCGCCCTCCACGCGCAGCGCGGCCTCCTCGGCGGGCTCGCCGGCCTCGGCCTCGTCGTACGCCTCGACCTCGTCCTCGTCGCTGTCCGCGGCGTCCACGATCTGCTCGGCGGACTCGACGTCGTCAGCCAGCTCGGTCGCGTCCGGCGCGGCGGCGACATCCGCATCCGCCTCGCGGACGGTCTCGTCGGCGTCGTACAGGGGGGACTCAGACACGGTGGCGGCTTCTTTCCTGGAGATGGTGAAGGTGGCGCGCTCCTCGACCGGTCCGGCGTACGGCCGCTCGCGCGGGCGCCAGGCGAGGTCTCGGAGACTTCAACAGTACCGAGTCCACGGTAACCGCGCGTACGTCCGGCACCGACAGCTCGACCCGGGCCGAGGATTCGGCCCGGGTCGGGAAGCTGTTCGAAAGGTGAGGCGGCCGGTCAGCCGAAGACCAGGAGGCTCAGCTTGGAGAAGCCGTAGTCCAGGCCGGCCACGAAGGCCATCACGACCACGACGAAGGTGACCACGACGGCGGTGTAGCTGGTGAGCTCGCCGCGGGTGGGCCAGACGACCTTGCGCAGCTCGGCGATGATCTGGCGGTAGAACAGACCCATCCTGGCGAACAGGCCCTTCTTGGCCCGCTTGCCGGACTTCTTCTGCTTGCCGGACTTGTTCTCGCCCTCGGCCGTGTTCTCGGCGACGCCATCGGCACCCTCGGGGTTGCCGCTCTCAGGCGTTGCGGTGGAGCCCGTGGTCTCCGTCACTCGTCCTCACCTGAATCCGGGTCCTGCCGAGCTTCGCCGCGCTCCCGGTGGGGCACGGCCAGTCGGCTAGCGGTGCTGATCGGTGCCATCTCCGCATCAAGCCCGCTCACTCCTGTGGAGCGAACGGGCTGAAAACGGATCTAGCAGCAGGGCAAGAGGGACTCGAACCCCCAACCGCCGGTTTTGGAGACCGGTGCTCTACCAATTGAGCTATTGCCCTACGGTGCCTCGCGGCTCCGGTGGCGACCAACCTACCGCATCTCCCCCCGCTGTCTGTACAGGCGGTGAAAGCTCCGGTTTTTCTCGGCGGGCCGTCGAGCAGCGAGTGTACGTGGTCGAGGGGTGTTTGGTCGAACCTCTTCTTCCGGACCGGCCGGTCACCCGGCGGATGTCCGGTCCGGCGGGGTGCCCGCCGACGGATCGCCGGGGCCGCGATTCGGACGGGAACGTACGGATGCCGATACCCCGATGCCCGGTAGGTCCGGGTTCTGCGACGATGCAGGCATGAGTGCTTCCACCCCTCAGCCCGACCAGTCCATCCGCCCCGCCGACCGCCGGGTCTCCGCCCGGATCGGTGCGATCGCCGAGTCCGCGACCCTCGCCGTGGACGCCAAGGCCAAGGCCCTCAAGGCCGCCGGCCGCCCGGTCATCGGCTTCGGCGCCGGTGAGCCCGACTTCCCCACCCCGGACTACATCGTCGAGGCGGCCGTCGAGGCCTGCCGCGACCCGAAGAACCACCGGTACACCCCGGCGGGTGGCCTGCCCGAGCTGAAGACCGCGATCGCCGCCAAGACGCTGCGCGACTCCGGCTACCAGGTGGACGCCTCCCAGGTGCTGGTCACCAACGGTGGCAAGCAGGCGATCTACGAGGCCTTCGCGGCGATCCTGGACCCGGGCGACGAGGTCATCATCCCGGCCCCGTACTGGACCACCTACCCGGAGTCGGTGCAGCTGGCCGGCGGTGTCCCGGTGGAGGTCGTCTCCGACGAGACCACCGGCTACAAGGTCTCGGTCGAGCAGCTGGAGGCCGCGCGCACCGAGAACACCAAGGTCGTGCTGTTCGTCTCGCCCTCCAACCCGACCGGCGCGGTGTACACCGAGGCCGAGGCCGAGGCGATCGGCCGCTGGGCGCTGGAGCACGGCCTGTGGGTGCTCACCGACGAGATCTACGAGCACCTGGTGTACGGCGACGCCACCTTCACCTCGCTGCCGGCCCTGCTGCCCGAGCTGGCCGACAAGTGCGTCGTGGTCAACGGTGTCGCCAAGACCTACGCGATGACCGGCTGGCGGGTGGGCTGGGTGATCGGCCCGAAGGACGTCATCAAGGCCGCGACCAACCTCCAGTCGCACGCCACCTCGAACGTCTCCAACGTCGCCCAGCGCGCCGCCCTGGCCGCCGTGGCCGGCGACCTGGACGCGGTCTCCGAGATGCGCGAGGCCTTCGACCGCCGCCGCAAGACCATCGTGCGGATGCTCAACGAGATCGACGGCGTGTTCTGCCCCGAGCCCGAGGGCGCCTTCTACGCCTACCCGTCGGTGAAGGGCCTGCTGGGCAAGGAGATCCGCGGCAAGCGCCCGCAGACCTCCGGCGAGCTGGCCACCCTGATCCTGGACGAGGCCGAGGTCGCGGTCGTCCCGGGCGAGGCCTTCGGCACCCCCGGCTACCTGCGGCTCTCCTACGCGCTCGGCGACGCCGACCTGGTCGAGGGCGTCAGCCGGGTGCAGAAGCTGCTCGGCGAGGCCCGCGACTGACGCGGTTCGAGCACTGACGTCAATCCGACATACGGGATTCACCCGGCACGCCGCCTCCTTTCACCCCTTCGGGGGATGGAAAGGAGGCGGTTCCCGTTCGGGGGCCGCATACGGCAGTATCGGTGAATGGAACGCCTGTTGAACCCGCGAGACGTCAGGGGCCTCCCGAAGGCCCACCTGCACCTGCACTTCACCGGCTCGATGCGGCCCGCCACCCTCCTGGAGCTGGCCGACAAGCACGGCGTCCGGCTGCCGGAGGCGCTCAGCTCCGGCGAGCCGCCCCGACTGCGGGCCACCGACGAGCGGGGCTGGTTCCGCTTCCAGCGGCTGTACGACACCGCCCGCTCGGTGCTGCGGGACGAGGAGGACATCCGCCGGCTGGTCCTGGAGACCGCCGAGGACGAGCGGCGGGACGGCTCCCGCTGGCTGGAGATCCAGGTCGACCCGACCTCGTACGCGCCCCGGCTGGGCGGGCTGATCCCCGCGCTGGAGCTGATCCTGGACGCCGTGGAGCACGCCGCCGCGGCGACCGGCGTGGGCATCCGGGTCCTGGTCGCGGCCAACCGGATGAAGTCCCCGATGGACGCCCGGACGCTGGCCCGGCTGGCCGTCCGCTACGCCGACCACGGGGTGGTCGGCTTCGGCCTCTCCAACGACGAGCGCCGGGGCCTGGCCCGGGACTTCGACCGGGCCTTCGCGATCGCCCGCAACGGCGGGCTGCTGGCGGCCCCGCACGGCGGCGAGCTCTCCGGCCCGGAGTCCGTCCGGGACTGTCTGGACGACCTGGGCGCCGGCCGGATCGGCCACGGCGTGCGCGCCGCCGAGGACCCGAGGCTGATGGAGCGGCTGGCGGACCGGCAGGTCACCTGCGAGGTCTGCCCGTCCTCCAACGTCTCGCTCGGCGTCTACGAGCACCCCGAGGAGGTCCCGCTGCGCCGGCTCTTCGACGCCGGGGTGCCGCTCGCGCTGGGCGCGGACGACCCGCTGCTGTTCGGCAGCCGGCTGGCCGCCCAGTACGAGCTGGTCCGGGACGTGCTGGGCTTCTCCGACGCCGAACTCGCCGAGCTGGCGCGGCAGTCGGTGCGCGGTTCGGTCGCGCCGGAGGCCGTCCGCAAGGAGCTGCTGGCGGACATCGACGCCTGGCTGGTGGGCGGCCGCGCCCCCGCGGAGCCGGCCGCCGTACCCGCCTGACGAGGCGCCGCCTCAGAGCTCGACGCCCACCATCACCGGCTCGTTGACCAGTTCCACCCCGAAGGCCTCGCGGACCCCGTCCCGGATCTCCCGGGCCAGCGCCAGCAGGTCCTCGGCGGTGGCCGAGCCGCGGTTGGTGAGCGCCAGGGTGTGCTTGGTGGAGAGCGTCGCCGGGCCGCTGCCGTAGCCCTTGCCGAAGCCGGACCGGTCGATCAGCCAGGCCGCCGAGGTCTTGGTGCGGCCCTCCGGGGCCGGGTAGGCGGGGGCGTCCTCGGCGCCCGGGCGGGTGCGGAAGGAGTCGTACTGCGCGGCCGTGAGCACCGGGTTGGTGAAGAAGGAGCCGGCCGACCAGGTGTCGTGGTCCGCCGGGTCCAGCACCATGCCCTTGCCGGCGCGCAGCAGCAGCACCGCGTTCCAGGCGGTGCCGACCGCCACCCGCTCGCCCTGCTCGACGCCCAGGTGCCGGGCGGTCTCGGCGTAGCGGACGGGGGTGGAGAGGCCGCCGTTGTCCTCCAGGCGGAACCGCACCCGCAGCACCACGTAGCGCTCCGGCTCGGCCTTGAAGCGGCTGTGCCGGTAGGAGAACGCGCACTCGGCGTTCGAGAGCACGACCACCTCGTCGGCGGCGCGGTCGTACGCGACCACCTCGGTGACCGACTGCGCGACCTCCTGGCCGTAGGCGCCCACGTTCTGCACCGGGGTGGCACCCGCCGAACCGGGGATGCCGGCCAGGAACTCGATGCCCGCCAGCTCGTGGTCCACGACGGTCCGGCGGACCACCTCGGACCAGGTCTCGCCGGCCGCGACCTCCAGCGCGGTGCCGTCCAGGGCGAAGCCCTCGGTGGCGATCCGCAGCACGGTGCCGGGGAAGCCGGCGTCGCCGATCACCAGGTTGGAGCCGCCGCCGAGGACCAGCAGCGGCTCGCCGGCCGCGTCGGCCTCGCGGACGGCGGCGATCACCTCGTCATCGGTGTGGGCGGTCACCAGGCGGCGGGCCGGGCCGCCGAGCCGGAGCGTGGTCAGCGGGGCGAGGGGGGCGTCGTTTTCTACCAGCACGCCCACCAGCGTACGGGTGGCGGGGGTGCCCCCCGGCACTCCCGCCACCCGTGCTCCCGCCGCCCGTACGCCGCTCGCCCGTACGCCGGTCGCCCGGGGCCGGCGCCTCAGACCCCCGCGGGCACGGCCGGCTCCCCGGCCCGCTCCTCCCGCGCACCCGCCGCCGCGGCCGCGCGCCGCCGGGGGATGAACACCGCGGCGAGCGCGCCGAGCCCGACGGCGGCCCCGCCGACGTACAGCGCGGGCACCAGCCCGTCCGTGAAGGCCTGCGTCGACTGGTAGCCGCCCCGCGCCGAGAACACCGCGGCGAGCACGGCGACCCCGAGCGCCCCGCCGACCTCGCGCAGCGCGTTGTTGGCGCCGGAGGCGATCCCCTGCTCCTGCGGCCGGACGCTGGCCATCACCAGCTGGGCGGTCGGGCCGAAGTACAGCGACATGCCGATCCCGCAGATCACGATGGCCGGGATCTGGGCGGGGTAGTCGAGGCCGGTGCTCCCGTCCGCGACCAGGCCGAACAGCACCAGGCCCACGGCCTGCAGGGCCAGCCCGGCGACCACGATCGGGCGGCCGCCGATCCGGTCGGAGACGATGCCCGCGACCGGGGAGACCAGCAGCGGCATCGCCGTCCACGGCAGCATCCGGATGCCCGACTCCTGCGGGCTGAAGCCGCCGACGCCCTGGAGGTACTGGCTGATCAGGAAGATCGAGCCGAACATCCCCAGGTACATCAGCAGGCTGGCCGCGTTGACGGCGGAGAAGGCCCGGCTGCGGAACAGCCGCATCGGCAGCATCGGATGGGCGGCCACCCGCTGCTCGTACCAGACGAAGGCGGTCAGCAGCAGGACGCCGGCGACCAGGGCGCCGAGGACCAGCGGGCTGGTCCAGCCGTCCGGGTTGCCTCGGATCAGGCCGAGGACGACCCCGAACATCCCCAGGCTGACCAGCAGGGTCCCGGGCACGTCCAGGGCCCGGCCCGCGCCCCGGCTCTCGCCGAGCCGCAGGTAGGCCAGCGGCAGCAGGACGAGGCCGACCGGGACGTTCACCCAGAAGATCCACTGCCAGGAGAAGTGCTCGGTCAGCGAGCCGCCGATCAGCGGCCCGGCGGCGACGGCGAGGCCGCTGACGCCCGACCAGATGCCGAAGGCCACCCCCCGCCTGGCCGCGGGCACGGCGGTGGTGAGCAGGGTCAGGGTGAGCGGCATCATCACCGCGGCCCCGACGCCCTGGACGGCCCGGGCGGCGATCAGGTCGCCGATGCCCGGGGACATCGCCGCCGCGGCGGAGCCTGCGGTGAAGACCGTCAGGCCGACCAGGAAGATCCGTCGGCGGCCGAAGCGGTCGCCGAGCGCGGCACCGAACATCAGCAGCACGGCGAAGCTCAGGGTGTAGGCGCTGACCGTCCATTCGAGGTCGGACAGCCCGCCGCCGAGCTCCTCGCGGATCGACGGCAGTGCGGTGGTGACCACCAGGTTGTCCAGTGCGGCCATGAAACTGGCCGCACTGACGATCACCAGCGTCCAGATCGCGGTTCTGCCCATGGTCGGTTTCTCCGTCATGACGTCCCCCAGTTTCCTCTAGGTAGTTATTGCTCAATAACTTTCGTGGGCCGAAAAAAGGCCGCACGGACACCGCCGCGCGGCCCGGCTACTCGGACTCCTCGGGCTCCTCGGGCTCCTCGCACCCGTCGAAGCCGCTCCACATCCGGTGGTCCGGCGGATAGCCCAGCGCCACCATGGTGTTGATCAGCATCCCGTACGCGAAGAACTGCGTGGCGCCCTTCATGTCGCCGCCGATCCGGATCCTGACCCGGTCGAACAGGTTCTCCCACAGCCGTCGGGCGGTCTCGCCGACCTCCTCCTCGCCGGCCGCCCGGGCCGCGAAGACCGAGACGTAGAGCTGCATCTGCATCATGAGCTGGTCACGGTCCTCGACCAGGCTCATGTACGCGGCGGACATCGCGTCGGCGGCCTCCTCGCCGGACAGCCCGGCCGAGGCCTCGTCGAACACCCGCCAGGTCTCCTCGACGCAGCGCTCGGCAGCCGCGGCGAAGATCGCCTGCTTGCCCGGGAACAGCCGGAACAGGTACGGCTGCGAGACGCCCACCCGGCGGGCGATCGCCTCGGTGGAGGTGCCGTGGTACCCACCCCGGGCGAACTCGATCAGGGCGGCCCGGACGACGCTCTCGCGCCGCTCCTCCGCGCTCATCCGGATGCTCGACTTCGCCATGACTTCCAAGTTAGTGGCCAATCACTATCAAGGCAAGGCCCGCGGGCGCGGCCGGAGATCCCGTGAGTACGGGGGCTCCGGCCGCGGCCGGCGTCGCGAGGGGGCGGCTCAGCCGAGCCGGACCACGGCCCGGGACATCCCGAGCACCTTCTGACCGCCCGCGGTGGCCAGCAGGTCGACCTGCACCCTGCGGTCGTCCAGCTTCTTGGCGACCTTGGCCGAGACCTCGACCACCGCGCCGACCCCGTCGTTCGGCACCGGCACCGGGCGGGTGAAGCGCACGCCGTACTCGACCACCGCGGCCGGGTCGCCGACCCAGTCGGTGACCACCCGGATCGCCTCGGCCATGGTGAACATGCCGTGCGCGATGACGTCCGGCAGGCCGACCTCCAGGGCGAACCTCTCGTTCCAGTGGATCGGGTTGAAATCGCCCGAGGCGCCCGCGTACCGCACCAGTGTGTCGCGGGTCACCGGAAAGGACTGCGCCGGCAGCTCGGTACCGACCTCGACCTCGTCGTAGCTGATCGCCATCGTGCTCACTCCCCCGCCTCGTCGGCGGCCCGGGCCACCAGGGTCATGACCGACGTCACAACGTGCTCGCCGGTCGCGTCCGTCACCTCGCCGCGCACGGTGAGCACGTCGTTGCCCGCCAGCGACTTGATGTTGTCGATGGTCACCGCGACCGACAGCCGGTCACCGGCCCGCACCGGGCGGGTGTAGGCGAACTTCTGGTCGCCGTGCACCACCCGGCTGAAGTCCAGGCCCAGCTCCGGGTCCTCGACCACCTGGCCGGCCGCGCGGTAGGTGATCACGAACGGGAAGGTCGGCGGGGCGATCACGTCGGGGTGGCCCAGCGCCTTGGCCGCCTCCGGGTCGGTGTACGCCGGGTTGGCGTCGCCGACCGCGGTCGCGAACTCGCGGATCTTCTCCCGGCCGACCTCGTACGGCTCGGTGGGCGGGTAACTACGCCCGATGAAGGAGGGGTCGAGCGCCATGGCAGCTCCTCGGAACGCGGGTGGATACGAAAAAACTCCGGGCCGCACCCCCTGTAGAGGGATGCGGCCCGGAGTAGAAGACCTGAATTCACACAGGCCCGTCGCCCTGCTTCAGGGTCAGCGGGTCTCGCGGTGCGCGGTGTGCGAGTTGCAGCGGGGGCAGTGCTTCTTCATCTCAAGACGGTCCGGGTCGTTACGCCGGTTCTTCTTGGTGATGTAGTTCCGCTCCTTGCACTCCACGCAGGCCAGCGTGATCTTCGGGCGGACGTCGGTGGCAGCCACGGGAGTGCCTTCCTTGGACAACGAATAAGAACACAACAAGAGTAGCCGACCGGGAGTGCGATCTCCCGACCGACTACGCGGGGTAGCGGTGACCGGACTTGAACCGGTGACACAGCGATTATGAGCCGCTTGCTCTACCAACTGAGCTACACCGCCACAGTGATCCACGGCACAGCCGAGGCTGACCGCTTTTCACCGAGCCCCCATGCGGAATCGAACCGCAGACCTTCTCCTTACCATGGAGACGCTCTACCGACTGAGCTATAGGGGCGAACGAGGAAGAGATTACACGTTTCGCGCCCGGAGGTGAAATCCGTATCCCGCGGCGAAGACCGCAGGTGGGTGAGGGGTACGGGCGGACGATCCAAGGCCGGGCGTTCGATCGGGCCGCGAGCGCCGCGGCCCGACCCGATACGACTATTGCCCGCCTCCCGGCGCCCCGCCCCCCGGGCCCATAGGCTCGACGCTCATTGATCGGGAGGACCGCCCGGCGGTACGGGCCGGCGGCCCGGGGCCGACCGCACGGGCCGACGCGAGAAGGAGCCGGCGATGGACAGCGCAGCCGCCGACGGGCCGCACTCCGGACCCGGCCCGGCGGCCAACCCGCTCGGGCACGGCCCGGTCCTGCTCCTCACCGGCGCCCGGCTGGCCGACGGGCGGGTGGTGGACGTCCGGATCAGCGGCGACCGGATCCAGGCGGTCGGCACCGTCGGCAGCCTCGGCCCACTGCCCGCCCTGCCCGGCGCGCCCACCGTCACCACCGGCGCCCGGATCGACCTGCGCGGCTACCTGCTGCTCCCGGCCCCCGCCGAGGCGCACGCCCACTACGACACCGCGTTCTCCGCCGCGCTGGCCGCCCCGCCGCCGGACACCCCGGCCGACCTCACCCGCCGGGTCACCGAGGCCGCGCTGACCTCGCTCGGCTACGGCGCCACCGCCCAGCGCACCCACGTCCGGATCGGCGACGTGCACGGACTGCGCCGGCTGGAGGCGGTGCTCACCGCCCGGCAGGCGCTGCGCGGGCTGGCCGAGCTCCAGGCGGTGGCGATGCCCCGGCTGCTCACCGGGCGGGCCGGCGCGGACGGCCGGGCGCAGCTGCGCGAGGCGCTCAAGCTGGGCGCCACCGCGGCCGGCGGCTGCCCGGACCTGGATCCGGACCCGGCCGGGTACGTGCAGCTGCTGCTGGAGGCCGCCCGGGAGGCGGACTGTCCGGTGGACCTGCACACCGGCGCCGCCGACGCCGCCCAACTCGCCCGGATGGCGGGCGCGTTGGCGCCGCTGCGGCCGCGGGTGACGCTCGGCCCGTGCGGGGCGCTGGCCCGGGGCGGGTCGACGGTGCTGGCGACCAGCGGGATCCGGGTCGTCTGCCTGCCGCAGAACGGCGGCTGCACCGGGCTGGAGGGCCGGACGACGGGCCTGCGGCCGGGCCTGGTAAGGGAGTTGGCCGCCGCCCGGGTGCCGCTGGCGGCGGGCAGCGGGGCGTTGCGCGACCCGTCCAACCCGGTCGGCCGGGCGGATCCGCTGGAGTCGGCGTACCTGCTGTCGGCCGGCGGGGAGCTGGACCCGGCGGCGGCGTACGACGCGGTGGCGAACCAGGCCCGGGCGGCGCTCGGGCTGGCCCCGGTCCGGGTGGACGCCGGGTTCCCGGCGGAGCTGCTGGCGGTGCGCGGGGACAGCCTGGCCGGGGCGCTCGCGGGCGGGCACAGCCGGCTGGTGGTGCACAGCGGCCGGGTGGTCAGCCGGACCAGCGCGGTCCGGGAGTTCGCGGACACGGTGGCGCTGGCGCTGCCCCGGCAGTCCGGGGCCGCGGACGGCTGATCCGGGGGACGGACCCGGCCCCGACGACAGATGGGGGCGGGGGGCGGAGGTCGCGCGCCCCCCCCCCCCCCCCCTTCCCTCCCTGGGCCGCCTCCGTAGCGGAACCAGGCCCTCCCCCCACAA